>JAKFUQ010000281.1 GCA_021732645.1 Rhizobacter sp.
AGCCCGCAGATCAGCAACGTGGCGGACTGAAACGCGGCCGATCGCGACACACGCAAACGCGAAGCCCAGTCGATGCCCAGGCGCGATGTCGACACGAACAGCAGCGGCGCCATCAGCGCATGCACAGCACCACGGATGCTTTGCGCATCAACGTCGACATCGCCGAAGATCACCGCCTGCGAATACATGTACAGATCGAACGCGAACGACCCCGCCAGCGCTGCACTCACGGGTTTCACACTCCAGCGCGAATCAGGGTCCACATTTCGGAACACCTGTTCGATGAGCACCAGACCGAGGATCGCCAAGGCCATCGACGTCATCGGCAGCCCGCGCAGCAGCAGGAACGACTCGCCGGGAGCGACGTATGCCACCACCTGCGCCGCCACGGCCAGCACCACCAACCCCAGCGACGTGGCGCCCAGCGCCGACAGGCCCACCGGCGTCACTGGGGACGGCGTAGGCCGCAACAGCAACAAGAACGCCAGCCACAAGCCGTAGCGGCCCAGATCGAACAGGGACACCAGCAAGCCCAGCAGCACAGAATCGTGCAACACATGGACCATCGCCAGCCAACCCCACAGCGAGCTGGCGCTGACCGCTCCGAACAGCGCCTTGCCGGCACGGCTGGCGGGAAGACGCCACGCGCCGATGCGCAGCAACGTCATCGCGAAAGCCAGGTAGGCCACACCCACCAGCCCAAAACTCCAGAGCACGAACGCGTTGTCTTGAGGGTTCATTCAGATTGATGCAGAAAACCCCAGTCGAGTCATCGATCTGGGGCTTTTTGGGCGTCGGACAGGACGTCCGCAGGCGTCCCGGGACCGCGTCACATGTGGTCGATCATCACCTGCCCGAAGCCCGAGCACGACACCTGCGTGGCGCCGTCCATCAGTCGTGCAAAGTCGTAGGTGACCTTCTTCGACAGGATCGATCGCTTCATGGAGGCGATGATGAGGTCAGCCGCTTCGGTCCAGCCCATGTGGCGAAGCATCATTTCTGCGGACAGGATTTCGGAACCGGGGTTCACGTAGTCCTTGCCGGCGTACTTCGGCGCGGTGCCATGGGTGGCCTCAAACATGGCGATGGAATCGCTGAGGTTGGCCCCCGGTGCGATGCCGATGCCGCCGACCTGCGCGGCCAGCGCGTCTGACACGTAGTCGCCGTTCAGGTTCAAGGTGGCGATCACCGAATATTCGGCTGGGCGCAGCAGGATCTGCTGCAAGAACGCGTCGGCGATCGAGTCCTTGATGACGATGTCTTTGCCGGTGTTCGGATTCTTGAATTTGCACCAGGGTCCACCGTCGATCAACTGCGCGCCGAACTCGTGTTGCGCCAGCCCATACGCCCAGTCACGGAAGCCACCTTCGGTGTACTTCATGATGTTGCCCTTGTGCACGATGGTGACCGAGGGCTTGTCGTTGTCGATGGCGTACTGGATGGCCTTACGCACCAGGCGCTCGGTGCCCTGCTTCGACACCGGCTTGACGCCGATGCCCGAGGTGTCGGGGAAGCGGATTTTCTTGACGCCAAACTCGTCTTGCAAGATCTTGATCAGGCGCTTGGCCTGTTCACTTTGCGCTTCGAATTCAATGCCGGCGTAGATGTCTTCCGAGTTCTCGCGGAAGATGACCATGTTGGTCTTCTCGGGCTCTTTCACCGGAGAGGGCACGCCGGTGAAATACTGGATCGGGCGCAAGCAGACGTAGAGGTCGAGTTCCTGGCGCAGCGCCACATTCAGCGAGCGGATTCCGCCGCCCACAGGCGTCGTCAACGGGCCTTTGATGGACACCACGTAGTCCTTCAACACCGTCAGCGTTTCCTCGGGCAGCCAGACATCGGGGCCGTAGACCTGGGTCGATTTTTCGCCAGCGTAGATCTCCATCCAGTGGATCTTCTTCTTGCCGCCGTAGCTCTTGGCCACGGCCGCGTCGACCACCTTGATCATCACGGGGGTGATGTCGAGCCCGGTGCCGTCGCCTTCAATATAGGGAATGATCGGCTGGTCTGGAACGTTCAGCGAAAAATCGGCGTTGACGGTGATCTTTGCGCCGTTGGGCGGCACTTTGATGTGTTGGTACATGGAAGGGGGCTCCGCTTCGTGGGGGGCTGTCGTTCAAGGTGAACTCATCACTGCAAAATGATTCTAGTTCAGCGATTTGCGGCGATCGGCGGCCCAAATTTCCGCGTTGATAATGAAGCCCCGCTACGGCGATTGCTTGCCATGATGGATCGACTTCGGCGCGTCCTGCGCGCTGCAACCCAGGGACTGTGGTTGTTCGCCGGCACGTTTCCGTGCTGGGCACAGGGCACGGCGCAGAGCCTGCCTACCCTGACACTGACGGCGGGCATCCACCGCATCACCGCCGAGGTGGCACAGACCGCAAAGCAGCGCGAGATCGGTCTGATGTTCCGTGAAACGATGGCAGCCAACCACGGCATGCTGTTCGTGTTCGATCAGACCGCGCAGCAATGCTTCTGGATGAAGAACACGCTGCTGCCGCTTGATGTGGCCTTCATTGCCGACAACGGCACGGTCGTCAACACGGACCGCATGAAGCCCCGCACACTCGATGCGCATTGCTCGACAAAACCTGTGCGCTTCGTGCTGGAAATGAACGATGGCTGGTTTGCCAAACGCGGCATCGCGGCCGGCTCGAAGCTGACAGGCAAGCCGTTCACGCCATGAACCTGCCCAGCCTGCTTTCACCCTTCCCCAACGAAAACGCCGGCCAGTGACCGGCGTTTTCGCATCCGCGCGACTCGCTCAGGCGAAATTGGCCTCGGCGAAGTCCCAGTTGACCAACGAGGTCAGGAAGGTCTCCACCCACTTCGGACGCAGGTTGCGGTAGTCGACGTAGTAAGCGTGCTCCCACACATCGACGGTCAGCAAGGCCTTGTCGGCACCGGTCAGCGGCGTGCCGGCCGCGCCGGTGTTGACGATGTCGACCGAGCCATCGGCCTTCTTGACCAGCCAGGTCCAGCCGGAGCCGAAATTGCCGACTGCGCTCTTGGTGAAGGCTTCCTTGAAAGCGGCGTAGCTGCCGAACTTGGCGTTGATCGCCGCGGCCAGTGCCCCCTTGGGCTCACCGCCACCGGCTGGCTTCATGCCGTGCCAGAAGAAGGTGTGATTCCAGATCTGCGCTGCGTTGTTGTAGACGCCGCCAGACGACTTCTTGACGATGTCTTCGAGGTTCATGTTCTCGAAGTCGGTGCCCTTTTGCAGGTTGTTCAGGTTCACCACATAAGCGTTGTGGTGCTTGCCGTAGTGGTACTCCAGGGTTTCCTTGCTGAGGTGGGGCGCCAAAGCGTCGAGCGCATAGGGCAAGGCGGGCAGGGTATGTTCCATGGGGGGGTCCTTTCAGTGGAGACGCAATTCGAAAACAGACTGCTTCATTGTAGGCAGCGGCGTATCAACCCGAGGTTGTCGTCACCGCAGTGACCTGCGCCACGGCCACTCCATCGCCCAGCACGGCGCGCACCGACTGGCCCACGCGCAGCTGCGAGGCCGACACCAGGGGCCGCCCCGCCTCGTCACTGACCCACGCATAGCCGCGCCCGAGCACCACGGCCGGGTCGAGGCTGCGCAGCCGTGCTTCAAGCCGATCGAGGGCGGTCGCTGCCGTCTGCATCGACGCTGCACTGGCGCGCTGAAAGCGCGCAGCGGACAACTGCAGCGCTTGCGTGCGGGTCGACAGCCGACGCTGGGTGGTCGCAACCAGTCGCAGCGACCACAGGTTCAGACTCTGCGCCTGGCGCCGCACGGCATCGACCGGGCGCAAAGACCGCATCGCCAAGGTGTCCAGCCGCTGTGCCTGGGTGTCGATCGCGCGGTGCACGCGCCGGTGCATGGCGGCTGCGGCGGTGTCCAGCATCGCCAGGCTGTCGAAACGCGACGGGGCGCACAACTCGGCAGCAGCGGTCGGCGTGGGGGCGCGCAGGTCGGCGACGAAATCGGCCAAGGTCGTGTCGGTTTCATGGCCGACGCCGCTGACCACAGGCACAGGGCACGCCGCGATGGCGCGCACCACGCGCTCGTCGTTGAAGGCCCACAGGTCTTCGATCGAGCCACCACCACGGCACAACAGCAGCGTGTCCACCTCGCTGCGACGACTGGCCGCCTCCATCGCAGCAACCAGCGATGCGGGCGCCTCAGGGCCCTGCACCAAGCTCGGGTAGACCACCAGTTCGACTTGCGCCGAGCGGCGTGCCAGCGTCGTGGCCACGTCGTGCAGCACCGCGCCGCCCAGCGAGGTGACGATGCCGATGCGCCGTGGGTGCGACACCAGCGGCCGTTTGCGTGACGCCTCAAACAGGCCTTCAGATTCGAGCTTTTTCTTGAGCTGCAAGAACTGCTCGTAAAGCAATCCATCACCGCTGCGCTGCATGGCCTCAACGATGAACTGCAACTCACCGCGTGGCTCGTAGACGGCGACGCGGCCACGCAGTTGCACCTGCTGCCCGTCGGCCGGCACAAACGGCAGCAGACTCGCCGCCCGCTTGAACATCGCGCAGCGAACGGTAGCGGCGTCGCCGCTGCCGTCCTTCAGGGTGAAGTAGCAATGCCCGCTGGCCGCCCGCGCGTAGCCCGACAGTTCGCCGCGCACCGTGCAGGCGGCGAATCGTGCGGTCAAGGTGTCGCTGATCGCGTGTACCAGCGCCGCCACGCCCCACACAACGCGCTGAACATCAGCGGTTGGTGGCTCAACCACGCGCAAAGCCAATGTTGACGCGGGTTGAGAAATCCACAACCGCAGCCACCCATGCTCGACGGGCCGTCGAGCATGTCATGCGACGGTCATAAAGCCGCAAGCTGTTGATTTGCATGAAGTTATCTCTGCTCAAAGATGAGGCAACGCCTGCCAGGTGCTGAGAAATCGCGGGTTTTGCGTAGGGTCGGACCAGATACCCACAAAGTTATCCACAGCAACGGTGGAAATCATGCCGCCACCGTTGAACTTTCGGCCGGTCGGGGACTCGTCTGCCGCCGCCACCACCGCTTCGGGTGGCGAGCCCCGCTCAGCCAGCCCGCCTCATGACGACGCGAGACATGGAAACGGCAAGGCCATAATCCACCGCGTTCAAGCCCCGTTTTTTCACGCCAGAGCGCGGAAAGTACCGTCGTGATTTCGATCATACAAGCCGCTGGATGGCCGATCTGGCCCTTGATTTTCTGTTCGGTGGTGGCGCTGGCCTTGATCATCGAAAGGCTGGTCAACCTGCGCGCAGCAAAGGTCACACCGCCGCGCCTGCTGGAGGAAGTGGTCGCGGTCACCCGGGCCAGCCTGCCCTCCTCGGACGTGGTCAACAAGCTGACCGACAACTCGGTGCTGGGCACCGTGCTGGCCAGTGGCGTGCGGGCGGTGATCGCCGAGCCGCGCATCACCGAGGAGGCCTTGCGTGACGTGTTCGAGTCGGCCGGCCGCGCCGCCGTGCACCGCCTCGAAAGGTACCTGAGCCCGCTGGGCACCATCGCCTCGGCCGCGCCGCTGCTGGGACTGCTGGGCACCGTCATCGGCATGATCGAGATCTTCGGCTCGCAAGCGCCGACCGGTGGCAGCAACCCCGCAGCGCTGGCACATGGCATTTCGGTGGCGCTTTACAACACCGCGTTCGGGTTGATGGTGGCGATTCCTTCGCTGATCGCCTACCGGCACTTTCGCGGACTGGTGGACGCCTACACGCTGGACCTCGAACAGGCCTGCGACCGCTTGACGCCCCACCTGATGCGGTTTGCCGTCCCGCGCGCTGCCAGCTGACCGGCCATGGCGATGAACTTCCGCAAGACGCGGCCGGAGGAACCGGAGATCAACCTGATCCCGTTCATCGACGTGCTGCTGGTGGTGCTGATTTTCCTGATGCTGTCGACCACCTACTCCAAGTTCACCGAGTTGCAGGTCAACCTGCCCGCTGCCGATGCCGACAAGCCGCGTGATCGTGATCGTGAGGTGATCGTTGCGGTGGCGGCCGACGGGCGCTATGCGGTCAACGGCCGCGCGGTAGATGGGCGCAGCGTCGAGTTGCTGACCCTTGAGCTCGGCAGGGCCGCCGGCGGGCCGGGCGACACGCCGGTCATCGTGTCGGCCGATGCCACCGCCGCTTACCAGGCGGTGGTCAACGTGATGGACGCAGCGCGGCGCGCTGGCTTGCCGCGCCTGACCTTTGCCGCGCAGCGCAACACGCCCGAGTCGGGCCCTTGAGCCGTTCCGGTCGGCTGTGATGGAGGCGGCGCTGCAACGCGCGTGGCAGCGCCGGGGGCCTTTGGCCCGCTTGCTCTGGCCACTGTCGATGGTGTTTGCCACCGGGGTGGCACTTCGCCAGGCGCTGTACCGATGGCGGCTGTTGCGGCCTCAGAGGCTGCCGGTGCCGGTGATCGTGGTCGGCAATCTGGTCGCAGGCGGCGCGGGCAAGACGCCCACCGTCATCGCCGTGGTCCAGCGCCTGCAAGCCTGCGGGTACACCCCCGGCGTCATTTCCCGCGGACATGGTCGCCGCCGCGATGCCGCGGCGGTGATGGCGGTGCAGCCGACGACACCCGCCGTCGATACTGGCGATGAACCGTTGTTGCTGCGTCTTCGACTCGGCGTGCCGGTGTTCGTCGGCGTCGATCGGGTGGCGGTCGCGCGAGCGTCACTGGCGGCGCATCCCGACATCGACGTGCTGGTCAGCGACGACGGCCTGCAGCACCTGCGGCTGCCCCGCGCTGCGCAGGTGGTGGTGTTCGACGAGCGCGGCGCGGGCAACGACTGGATGCTGCCCGCCGGCCCTCTGCGCGAGCCCTTGACGCAGCACCCGCCGCCGAACACCGTGGTGCTGTACAACGCGCCGCAGGCGTCGACCGGCTGGCCTGGGCATGTGGCCACGCGGCAACTGAGTGGGCTGATTCCGTTGGCCGACTGGTGGGCGGGCCACGCCGCGACGATGCCCTGCCTGGCAGAGCTCGCCGCCAGCCAGGCACCGGTGATCGCCGCCGCTGGTGTGTCGCAGCCCGAGCGCTACTTCAACATGCTGCGTGCCGCGGGCCTCGCGATCACCCCGCTGCCGCTGCCCGATCACCATGACTACGCCACCCTGCCGTGGCCTGTCGATGCGGGCGATGTGGTGGTCACTGAAAAGGACGCCGTCAAGCTGCGCCCCGAACGGCTGGCAGCCCATGGCGCGTCGACCCGCGTCTGGGTCGCACCGCTAGACTTCAGCGTTAACGCCGCCTTTGATGCGGCCTTGCAGGCTCTGCTGCCGCCACGTTTCAACCCCAGGACCCCCGATGGAGACACGACTGCTTGACCTGCTGGTGTGCCCGCTGTGCAAGGGCCCGCTGCAACACTGGCGGCCACCGCAACAGGAACGCCAGGAACTGGTCTGTCTGGCCGACCGGCTGGCATTCCCCGTGCGCGATGGCATCCCGGTGATGCTGGAGGGCGAAGCCCGAACCATCAGCAACGAGCCCCCCGCACCGCCCGTGTTTCCGATGCCATCGGCATCGAACACCCCCTGAGTCCTGCCGAGCCGATGGTTTTTTCCGTGCTGATCCCGGCGCGACTGGCCTCGACACGCCTGCCGCGCAAACCGCTGGCCGACATCGCCGGGCTGCCGATGGTGGTGCGGGTGGCGCGACAGGCCGCACTGTCGTCGGCAACCCGGATCGTGGTGGCCGCCGACGACGCCGAGATCGTCGCTGTATGCCAGGCGCATGCGGTCGAGGCGATCCTCACGCGCCGCGACCACGCCAATGGAAGTGATCGGCTGGCCGAAGCGTGCACGCTGCTCGGCCTCGATGGCGACGCGGTGGTGGTCAACGTGCAAGGCGACGAGCCGCTGATCGCCCCGGCCTTGATCGACGCCTGTGCCGCCACGCTGCCTGCGCACCCGGAGTGTGTGGTCGGCACCGCCGCCCACGCGATCGACGACCCGCGCGATCTGGCCAACCCCAACGTTGTCAAGGTGGTCTGCGACCAGGCTGGCCGGGCGCTGTATTTTTCGCGCGCCCCGATCCCGTGGTGGCGCGATGGCAGTGCGCTGGGTGCTGCGGCCATCGGCAGCGTCGCACCGCTGCGCCACATCGGCATCTACGCCTACCGCGCCGGTTTCCTGCGGCGCTTTCCGACACTCGCCGTCAGCCCACTGGAGCAGATCGAATCGCTGGAACAGCTGCGGGTGCTGTGGCACGGCGAGCGCATCGCGGTGCACCTGAGTGCGTCGGCCGCTGCGATGGGCGTGGACACCCTGGAAGACCTGCAACGGGTGCGCCTGCTGCTGGTCGGTGGGCACCCAAGCGTTCGGGGCGCCTAGGCAGACACCCTCGCAGACGCCGCCGCGTTCGGTTTTACAGTACGCCGTTGAGCTACGCGGGCTCATTGCAGCATCGCAGCGGCATCGACCAGACCACAAGGACACGCATGAGACTGATTTTGTTGGGCGCGCCCGGCGCGGGCAAAGGCACGCAAGCCACCTTCATCTGCAGGAAGTTCGGCATCCCGCAAATCTCCACGGGCGACATGCTGCGCGCCGCCGTCAAGGCCGGCACACCGCTGGGCATCGCGGCCAAGAAGGTGATGGACTCGGGGGGCCTGGTCGGCGACGACATCATCATCGGCCTGGTCAAGGAGCGCCTGACCCAGCCCGATTGCGTGAACGGATTTTTGTTCGACGGTTTCCCTCGCACCATCGTGCAGGCCGATGCGATGAAGGCGGCGGGGGTGAACCTCGATGTGGTGCTCGAAATCGATGTGCCCGACGAGGCCATCATCGAGCGCATGAGCGGTCGCCGCGCGCACCTGGCCTCGGGCCGCACCTACCATGTCAAGTTCAACCCGCCGAAGGTCGAGGGCATCGACGACGTGAGCGGCGAGCCACTGATCCAGCGCGACGACGACAAGGAAGACACCGTCAAGAAGCGCCTTGAGGTTTACCAGACGCAAACGCGGCCGTTGGTGTCGTACTACGCCAACTGGGCTGCGTCTGGCGACACGGTGGCACCGAAGTACCGCAAGATCAGCGGCACCGGCAGCGTCGACGACATCACCGCGCGGGCACTGCAAGCGCTGGCCTGAACGGCGGCTGATCGACTTCAGCTCAGCCGACCCAGCACCTCAGCTTTCTCAGGGTGCGAACTGCTCGTTGCCGACCATGCCCAGCTTGGTGACGCCCAGGCGCTGAGCGCTGGCGAGCACCATCGCGACCACACCGTAATCGACGTCCTTGTTCGGCCGCAGGTGAAGCTCGGGCTGAAGGGGCTGCGCGGCGGCCTGCTTGAGCAGCGCTTCGAGCGCCGCGCGGTCGGCCAGCGCCTCGCCGTTCCACAGCACTGCGCCGCCTGCATCGATGTCCACGGTTACCACCACCGGCGGCGATGTTGGCGGCGGCGGGTTGCCTTGCGGCATGTTCAGGTTGACTGAATGCAACTGCACCGGGATCGTGATGATGAGCATGATGATGAGCACCAGCATCACGTCGATCAGCGGCGTGGTGTTGATGTCCATCATCACCTCGGGATCGTCGCTGCGGCGGCTGCCGATGTTCATCGCCATCAAGATTCCTTGCAGGGCTTCAGTTCTTGAC
>JAKFUQ010000063.1 GCA_021732645.1 Rhizobacter sp.
GGCGCATCTGCAGGCCCACGGGCTCAGGCTCGTGCAACGTAATTATCGGGTCGCGGCCGGGCCGAGCGCGCGCGGCGGCGAGATCGATCTGGTGATGCGCGACCGCGATGGCACGCTGGTGTTTGTGGAGGTGCGCGCACGCCAATCCGCAGGCTACGGCGGTGCGGCGGCGACGGTGGGCGCCACCAAGCAGCGCAGCCTGGTGTATGCGGCGCGCTGCTTCCTGCGCAGCCTGGCCACGCCACCGGCCTGCCGTTTCGATGTCGTCGCCATCGAGGGCGATCGCATCGCGTGGCTGCAAGCCGCCTTTGATGCCGACTAGCACCCACCGCAGGCGGCGCACCACAATCCCACGGAACCGGCGCACGCCATCGGCGTCTATCATCATTCGCCATGATTGAACAACGCATACAGCAGCAGTTTTTCGACAGCGCCGACCTGGTCTATGCAGCGGCTGAGGTGCTCAGCAAACCGATCGCCGACGCGGTTGACGCGTTGATGGGCTGCATCACGGCGGGTGGCAAGGTGCTGGTGTGTGGCAACGGGGGCTCGGCCAGCGATGCCCAACACTTTTCCGCCGAGTTCGTGGGGCGTTTCGAGCGCGAACGACCGGGCCTGGCGGCTCTGGCACTCACCACCGACACCGCCATCCTCACCGCCGTGGGCAACGACTACGATTTCACGTCGATCTTCTCCAAACAGGTGCAGGCACTGGGCACCCCGGGCGATGTGTTGCTCGCCATCAGCACCAGCGGCAATTCTGCGAATGTGCTGGCCGCTGTGGCGGCGGCCCACGCGAAAGACATGACAGTGATCGCCTTGACGGGCCGCGCCGGTGGCAAGCTGGGCGCGTTACTCATGGACACGGACGTGCACATCTGCGTGCCTCACGATCGCACCGCGCGCATTCAGGAAGTGCATGGCCTGGCGCTGCACTGCCTGTGCGACGCGGTAGACCAGCAATTACTCGGAGAACAAGAGTGAATCGAATCTCGAAATGGGCGGCCACTGCATTGGCCGCCGTCACGTTGTCGACCGTCCTCACGGGCTGCTTCCCCCTGCTGCTGGGCGGTGCGGTGGTCGGCGGCACGGCGGTCTACACCGACCGACGCACCTCGGGCATTCAGCTCGAAGACGAGGCGATCGAACTCAAAGCGTCGAACCGCCTGCGCACCACGCTGGGCGAACGTGCCCGCGTCAGCGTGGTCAGCTACAACCGGCTGGTGCTGCTGACCGGTGAGGTCAGCGGCGAGGCCGACCGGGCGGTGGTGGCTCGGGTGGTGGCCGAGGTCGACAACGTGCGCGCTATCGTCAACGAGGTGACGGTGGTCAGCGCGCAGCCGACGAACACCCAGGCCACAGACGCCATCGTGACGGGCAAGGTCAAGGCCTCGTTGGTGGACTCGAAAGACATCTTTGCCCAGTCGGTGAAGGTGGTCACCGAGCGCGGCACGGTGTACCTGATGGGCCGCGTCACCGAGCGCGAGGCGCAACGCGCCACCGACATCGCCCGCAGCATCGGCGGTGTCGACAAGGTGGTGCGGGTTTTTGAGGTGATCACCGAGGCCGAACTGGCCAACCTGCAGCCTCCGCCTCGGCGCTAGCGCTGAGCACCGGGCACGCACCTTCGGCGCAGCACGTTCAGCGCAAGCGGGTGATCAGGCTGGAGGTGTCCCAGCGCCGCCCACCGGCGGCCTGCACGTCGGCGTAGAACTGATCGACCAGCGCGGTGACCGGCAAACGGGCACCGTTGCGTTGCGCCTCGGTGAGCACCAGGCCCAGGTCTTTGCGCATCCAGTCGACGGCAAAGCAGAAGTCGAACTGCGCCTCGCTCGACGCCATGTTCACACCGCGGTGCTCCATCTGCCAGCTTTGCGCAGCGCCCTTGCCGATCACCGCAAGCACCTTCGGCATGTCGAGCCCCGCTTTTTCGCCGAAGGCGATCGCTTCGGCCAGGCCCTGCACCACCCCGGCGATGGCGATCTGGTTCACCATCTTCGCCAGCTGGCCCGCACCGCTGGCGCCCAGCAGCGTCACCGCTTTGGCATAAGCCATCGCCACCGGCTGTAGTCGCGCAAAGGCGGATTGATCGCCGCCGCACATCACAGTGAGCGCACCGCTGGCCGCACCGAGATTGCCACCCGACACCGGGGCGTCGATGAAGTACAGGCCCAGCGTCTGCGCATGAGCGCTCAGCTCACGCGCCACCGCAGCCGAGGTGGTGGTGTGGTCGACGAACACCGCGCCGGGCGCCATGCCCGCGTAAGCCCCCTGCTCGCCCAGCACCACCGAGCGCAGGTCGTCGTCGTTGCCGACGCAGGCGAAAACCAGCGACGCGCCACCTGCCGCCTCGCGCGGCGTGGCTGCCGCCATCGCCTGGAAGATGGCGTGCTCGCCGACCCACGCCAGGGCCTTGGCCTGCGTGCGGTTGTAGACGGTGACCTGGTGTCCAGCACGGGCCAGATGACCGGCCATCGGCGCGCCCATCACACCCAACCCCAGGAAGGCAACGCGCTCGGGAGTGATTGGGGCGTAGGTTCGAGGACTCACCTTCGACGTCGGGGGCTAAACAATCGTCATGTGCTCGGTGCCCGCCGACAGGTCGGTGTTGCGTGCGCGCTGGCTGTTGAGCTTGATCTGCAGGCGCAGGTCGTTGACCGAATCGGCATTGCGCAGCGCGTCTTCGTAGGTCACGGAGCGCGCTTCGTACAGGTCGAACAGGCTCTGGTCGAAGGTCTGCATGCCTTGCTCGCGCGAGCGCTTCATGACTTCCTTGATCTCGGCCACTTCGCCCTTGAAGATCAGGTCGGCGATCAGCGGCGAGTTCAGCATCACCTCCACCGCAGCCACCCGGCCCTTGCCCTCCTGACGGGGCAGCAGGCGTTGCGAGACCAGGCTCTTCAGGTTCAGCGACAAATCCATCAGCAGCTGCGCACGCCGCTCTTCGGGGAAGAAGTTGATGATGCGGTCGAGCGCCTGGTTGGCGCTGTTCGCGTGCAAGGTGGCCATGCACAGGTGGCCGGTTTCAGCGAAGGCAACGGCGTGCTCCATGGTCTCGCGGTCGCGGATCTTGCCCATCAGGATCACGTCGGGTGCCTGGCGCAGGGTGTTCTTCAGCGCCGCCTCCCAGCCGTCGGTGTCAATGCCCACTTCGCGCTGCGTGACGATGCAGTTCTTGTGCGGGTGCACGAACTCGACCGGGTCTTCGATGGTGATGATGTGTCCGAACGAGTTCTCGTTGCGGTAGTCCACCATCGCGGCCAGCGAGGTGCTCTTGCCCGAGCCGGTGGCCCCCACGAAGATCACCAGCCCGCGCTTGGCCGAGGCGATGTCCTTGAGTACCTTGGGCAGGTTCAGCGTATCGATGGTCGGCAGGGTTTGCGGAATGGTCCGCATCACCAGCCCGACGTTGCCCTGCTGCACGAAGGCGTTGACGCGGAAGCGGCCGATGCCCTGCGGCGAAATCGCGAAATTGCATTCCTTGGTGCGTTCGAACTCACCGGACTGCTTGTCGTTCATCACCGCGCGGGCCAGTGCCATCGTGTGCTGGCCGGTCAGTGGTTGCGGCGACACCTTGGTGACCTTGCCATCGACCTTGATGGCCGGCGGGAAGTCGGAAGTCAGGAACAGGTCGGAGCCGCTGCGCGACACCATCAGCCGCAGCAAGTCGTTGACGAATTTCGAGGCCTGATCGCGTTCCATGATGGGTCCTTAGATTCAGCCTGGAAAATTCTCGGGGAACTTTGCTTTTGCTCTGGCTTCGGCGGGCGCCACGACATTGCGCCGCACCAGGTCGGCCAGGTTTTGGTCGAGCGTTTGCATGCCCACACTGTTGCCGGTCTGGATCGCCGAATACATCTGCGCGATCTTGCTCTCACGGATCAGGTTGCGGATGGCGGCGGTGCCCAGCATGATCTCGTGCGCGGCGACGCGGCCGCTGCCGTCCTTGGTCTTGCACAGCGTCTGCGAGATCACGCCGATCAGCGATTCGGACAACATCGCACGCACCATTTCCTTCTCGGCCGCCGGGAACACGTCGACGATCCGATCCACCGTCTTGGCCGCGCTGGAGGTGTGCAGTGTGCCGAACACCAGGTGGCCGGTTTCAGCGGCGGTGAGCGCCAAGCGGATGGTTTCCAGATCGCGCATTTCACCGACCAGGATCGCGTCCGGGTCTTCGCGCAGTGCCGAGCGCAGCGCGTTGTTGAAGCTCAGCGTGTGCGGGCCGACCTCGCGCTGGTTGATCAAACATTTTTTCGACTCGTGCACGAACTCGATCGGGTCTTCCACGGTCAGCACGTGGCCGTATTCGTGTTCGTTCAGGTGGTTGACCATGCCGGCCAGCGTGGTCGATTTGCCCGAACCGGTCGGCCCAGTCACCAGCACCATGCCGCGCGGCTTCAGGGCCAGTTCGGCAAAGATCTTTGGTGCGTTGAGTTGTTCCAGCGTCAGGATCTTCGACGGAATGGTCCGAAACACCGCACCGGCGCCGCGGTTGTGATTGAACGCATTGACGCGAAAGCGCGCCAGGCCCTGAATCTCGAACGAGAAGTCGCACTCCAGAACTTCCTCGTAGGCCTTGCGCTGCGAGTCGTTCATGATGTCGTAGACCATCGAGTGCACATCCTTGTGCTCCAGAGGGTCGACGTTGATGCGGCGCACGTCGCCGTTGACGCGGATCATCGGCGGCAAGCCGGCCGAGAGGTGCAAGTCGGAAGCCTTGTTCTTGACCGAAAACGCCAGCAGTTGGGTGATGTCCATGGGGCTCGCTTGAAGGCAGTGTCGACGGGCAGGGGGGTTGCTGCGGCAGGGGGCAGCAATTCAGTGGTTATCGGCAGATACTGCCAAGTATTAATCATGGCGACGATCGCTGACAACCTGCAGGACGTGCATCGGCGCATCGCTGCCGCCTGCGCGCGGGCCGGGCGACCGGTGCAAGGCGTCACCCTGCTGGCGGTGGGCAAGACATTTCCGGCCGACACCGTGCGGGCGGCCTTCGATGCGGGGCTGCGCAGCTTCGGCGAAAACCATGTGCAAGAGGCGATAGCCAAGGTCGCCGCACTGGCCGATCTGCGCGAGCGCGTCCAGTGGCACCTGATCGGCCCGCTGCAAAGCAACAAGACCCGTGTGGTGGCCGAGTCCTTCGACTGGGTGCACAGCGTCGACCGTTTGAAGATTGCTCAGCGCCTGAGCGATCTGCGCCCGGCCGGCCTGCCGCCGCTGCAGCTGTGTTTGCAGGTGAATATCAGCGGCGAGACCAGCAAGAGCGGCCTCGCCGTTGGCGAGGTGCTGGAGGTTGCGCGGGCAGTGGCGGCCTTGCCACGTGTGCGGCTGCGCGGTTTGATGGCGGTCCCAGCGCCCACTGGCGACCTCGCCCTGCAACGCGTGCCGCATGCGCGGCTGCGTGAGCTGTTGACCGGATTGCAGCGCGACGGCCTTGATGTCGATACCCTGTCGATGGGCATGACCGCCGATCTGGAAGCCGCCATCGCCGAGGGCGCCACCATCGTGCGCGTCGGCACCGCCATCTTCGGCGCGCGCTGACCACACCGCTGTTCACCCCGGACGCTTGCGATGCCCCCCTTGCCGGTCGCTGTCTCCGCCGCTGACGCCTTCCCCGCTGCAGCCGAGCGCACGCGCCTGCCGCATCCCACACGCGCCGAGCTCGACGTACTGGCGCACCTGGCCCCTGCGGTGCAGGCGGCGCTGGACTGGCGTCGTGTCACCGACCGGGCGCGGCCCTGGGTGCAAGCGGTGCGCGACCAGCCCGCCCCGTTCTGGGCGCTGGAGTCGCTGCTGCGTGAGTACCCGATCTCCAGCGCCGAAGGGCTGGCGCTGATGCGGCTGGCCGAAGCGCTGCTGCGCGTGCCCGACACCGAGACCGCCATCGCCCTCACTGCCGACCAACTAGTCCACGCCGACTTCAATGACCGGCCCGGCACACACCACCCGCTGCTGGCCGGCTTGTCGGCGCAGGCGATCGCGCTGTCGAAGAAATTCCTGCCCGGCGACACCGGTGCGGATGCTCGCGGCCTGATCCAGCGTCTGGGGGCACAAGCGGTCGTCGCCGCCACGGTGCGGGCGATCCAGCTGCTCGGCCGCCAGTTCGTGCTCGGCCGCTCGATCGAAGAGGCGCTGCGTGAGGCCGACGAGCAACGGCGAGAACAGGCCGCACTCTGTTTCAGCTACGACATGCTGGGCGAAGGCGCCCGCACCGAAGTCGATGCGCAGCGCTACCTGGCGTCCTACCAGCATGCGATCGAGACGCTGGCGCAGCGCGGCATGGTGCGCGGGCCCGAGGCGTGCGACGGCATCTCGATCAAGCTCAGCGCCCTGTTCAGCCGCTACGAGGCAGCGCAGCGTGAGCGCGTGTTTGCCGAGCTGCTGCCCCGGGTCTGGCTGCTGGTCGAGCAGGCGGCGCGGGCCGACATCAACCTGACCGTGGATGCCGAGGAGAGCGATCGGCTCGAACTGTCACTCGATGTGTTCGAGGCGCTGGCCTCGCGCATTGCGTTGCAGTGGCCGGCTTGGCGCGGCTTCGGGCTGGCGATCCAGGCCTATCAAACGCGCGCGCTCGAGGTGGTGGATGAGGTGGCGCGCATCGCCCGGGCGCACCGCCTGCGGCTCATGGTGCGGCTGGTCAAGGGCGCGTACTGGGACAGCGAGATCAAGCGTGCGCAAGAGCTCGGTCTGGCAGGCTACCCGGTCTACACCCACAAGCAGCACACCGACCTCTCCTACCTGGCCTGTGCTCACGCGCTGATCGGCCATGCCGATGTGATCTACCCGCAGTTTGCCACCCACAACGCCGGCACGATCGCGGCCATTGCGCAGATGGCGCAGCTGTCAGGCGCGCGCTATGAGCTGCAGCGTTTGCATGGCATGGGGGCCGGGGTTTATCGGGAAGTCTCCCGACAAATCCCGGCCCCGGGGGCTCTGACGACCACACCCCCCGCTCCCCCCGCTCAAGCGGGGGGCCTGCCTGGCTTGGCGGGCGTTCGTGTGTATGCACCCGTTGGCGAACACCGCGACCTGCTGGCTTATCTGGTGCGACGGCTGCTGGAGAACGGTGCCAATTCTTCGTTCGTGCATCAGCTGGCCGATGAATCGATCGCCATCGATCAGGTGCTGGCGTCGCCGTTGCGGCCGTTGACCGAGCCGGGCGTGCCGCTGCCGGTGTCGATGTTCGGCTGGCGCGCAGCGGAACCGAGACCAGGCCGGCGTAATTCGAGCGGCCTCGACCTGGCCTGCCTCACCGACCGGGCGCCGCTGCAGCGCGCGCTGGATGACCTGCAGGTCGAGCCCGTTCGCGAGGCGACGCTGGACGATGTAAGCCTGTCGATGGCGCGCTTGCGCGCCGCCCACTTGGCCTGGCGCGCCACCCCGCTGACCGATCGCGCTGCTGTGCTGCGCCGCGCCGCCGATGGGCTCGAATCACGCCGCGCCGAGTTCTGCGCCCTGCTGGTCGGCGAAGCGCGCAAGACCTGGGGCGACGCGGTGGCCGAGGTGCGCGAGGCAATCGATTTCTGCCGCTACTACGCCGACCAGGCCGAGGCCACTTTGAAACCGCTCGTGCTGCCCGGCCCGACCGGCGAGCGCAACGAGCTGCGGCTGCACGGTCGTGGCGTGTTCGTCTGCATCAGCCCGTGGAATTTCCCGCTGGCGATCTTCACGGGCCAGGTGGCGGCGGCACTGGTCACGGGCAACACCGTGGCCGCGAAGCCTGCCGAGCAGACGCCTGCGGTGGCGCAGCGCATGGTCGCGCTGTTGCACGAAGCCGGCGTTCCCGCCGACGCGCTGGTGCTGCTGCACGGCCCCGGCGAGACGGTGGGCGCGGCGCTGGTGACCGATGCGCGCACGGCCGGTGTCTGCTTTACCGGATCGACGGTGGTGGCCCGCCTGATCAACCGCGCACTGGCGGCGAAAGACGGGCCCATCGTGCCACTGATGGCTGAAACCGGTGGCATCAACGCCATGCTGGTCGACAGCAGCGCGTTGCCCGAACAGGTGGTCGACGCGGTGATGCAAAGTGCTTTTCGCAGTGCGGGCCAGCGCTGCTCGGCACTGCGCCTGCTGTGTGTGCATGAAGGCATCGCTGATGCGGTCATTGCGATGATCCGTGGCGCCCTGCGTGAACTGAGCGTCGGTGATCCGGCGCAGTGGGCGACCGATGTCGGGCCGGTGATCGACGACGAGGCGCACGACCTGCTGCAGAGGCACATCGCCCGCTTGCGCGCCGAGGCGAGCCTGATCGGCGAGGCCTCGCGCATCGCGGTGGGCGTGCCCAGGCTGATCGCCCCCATCGCCTTCGAGGTGGCGCGCATCGCCGACGTGCAAGAGGAAATCTTCGGCCCGGTGCTGCACGTGGTGCGCTGGCGCGGTGATCCGTCCCCCGTGATCGCGCAGATCAACGCGTTGGGCTACGGCCTGACGCTGGGACTGCAGACCCGCATCGACGGCCGCGCGCAGCAGCTGGCCGAGGCGGCGCGGGTGGGCAACGTCTACGTCAATCGCAACATGGTCGGTGCAGTGGTCGGCGTGCAGCCCTTCGGCGGCGAGGGCAGCAGCGGCACCGGCCCCAAGGCGGGCGGCCCGCACTACCTGCTGCGCTTTTGCACCGAACAAACGGTCACCGTCAACACGGCGGCGGCGGGTGGCAATGTCGAGCTGCTGTCGGGACCCACCGGGTGCGCGATCAGGCCCTGATTTGGGGGTCTCGGGACCGTGTTTTTTACATGCGCAGCGGTTACAGTCACTTTCAAAGGGTCGCCCTGCGCGTCTCGTTTCGGAGAACTCGCTCGGGGAAACGCCATGCAACGCTCACAACGCTCCCTGCTCCCCGCTGCCACCACCCCGGCCAAGCCGGTCACCAAGGCCCCTTGATGCCGCTGCGCGGTCCATGAGCCTGTCGTCGATCGCCTTCATTGGCGGCGGCAACATGGCCGGTGCGCTGATCGGCGGTCTGCTGCGCAGTGGCTGGGCGCCCGGCAGCATCCTCGTGGTTGAGCCCGATGCTGCCCAGCGAGAGACGCTGCGGTTGCGCTTCGCGGTGCAAGCCTTCGAAGCGGCCACGGCGTCGCTGAAAGATGCGGGCTGCGTGGTCTGGGCGGTGAAGCCGCAGTTGTTCAAGGCGGCTGCGCGGCCCTGTGCTGCACACGTGGCCGGTGCCTTGCAGTTGAGCGTGATGGCAGGCATCCGCAGTGATGCCATCGTGCAGGCGACCGGCAGCGAGCACGTGGTGCGCGCCATGCCCAACACCCCGGCGCTGATCGGGCAGGGCATCTCGGGCTTGTATGCACGGGCGGCGGTGTCGGCCGAGGAGCGCGCAGCCGTCGAACGGCTGCTCGCACCCACCGGACAGACGCTGTGGGTCGAACGGGAAGATCTACTCGATGCCGTGACCGCGCTGTCGGGCTCAGGCCCGGCGTATGTGTTTTATGTGCTCGAAGCGCTGATCGGCGCGGGTGTCGATCTGGGCCTGAGCGCGGCG
>JAKFUQ010000117.1 GCA_021732645.1 Rhizobacter sp.
ACAGCGGCTCATGAATTCGCTCGCCGCTTCAGCCAGCGCATCAACGCGCCGACGCCGGGCAGCTTCTCGTACAGCTCCTCGGCGGCGTCCCAGTAGTCGCGGTGCAGCGTGATGAGCCCGGTGCTCGGATCGAGCTTCAGGTGCGAAGCCCCGCGCACCGTTTGCACCTCGCGGCTGTAGCGGCGAAAGCGGAAGACGAAGTCCCACGTCAGCAGGCACTGGTCGCCTTGCACCAGCACGTCGTGAACGACGAAGCGCGGGTCGTCGAGGGCGACGTACATGTGCGTGAACACCCGCTGGATCGCGGGCACGCCGCGCACCGCGTTGAACGGGTCCTTGAAGTCGGCGTCGGGGGCATAGAAGTCGCCCAGCCGCGACACGTCGGCCGGTGTCAGCGCCTCAAAGGCCGCGACGATGCGTGCCACGCGCGGATCGCTGCTGCGCGCGGTCGAATGGGCGGTCATGGCGGGACCCTCACAGCCCGGTGACGCGCCGGATGGCGTTGAAGTACAGGCCATCGCCGAGGTGACTCAGCGCTTTCAGGAAGCGCGTGAACCGTTTCGGGAAGTGGATCTCGAAGTCGCCCGCCGCCCAGCCCGCCATCATCTGCCGCGCGGCCTCATCGGGCTGGATCAGTGCAGGCATCTTGAATTCGTTTTGCGCGGTCAGTGGCGTTTCAACGAAGCCCGGACAGATCACCGACACGCCGATGCCCAGCGGCTGCAGGTCGAGGTAGAGCGTTTGCGCCAAGCTGATCAACGCGGCCTTGGTGGGCCCGTAGGCCAGCGCATTGGGCAGCCCTCGGTAGCCGGCCACGCTGGACACCAGGCTGAGGTGCCCCGCCTTCTGGCGCAGCAGCACGGGCAGCACGGCGTCCAACAGGTACAGCGCGCCGACGTAGTTGACCTTGTCGTGCAGCAGCATCTGCTGCAGATCAAACGCGGTGGCGCGCAGTGCGGCGTAATGACCCGCACAGTACAGCGCCATGTCGATGCGGCCGTAGCGCGCGACGATGCGCTCGGCTGCGCTCGACATCGCGTCGCGGTCGGTGGCATCCAGCGCGATGCCCAGGCTGTCTGCGTGAGCCGCCTCGAAAGCGGCAAGGGCCGCTGCATTGCGCGCCGACACGATGACCTTCGCACCCCGCGCATGCAGCTGCTGCGCCGTGGCCAGGCCGATGCCGCTGGAGGCGCCGACCAGCCAGACCACTTGGCCGGTCCAGTCGGTGATGCGCGGGTTCAACGGCATGCGTCGACCTCCATCATGGTTTGTAGAACGACAGGGTGACGTCGCCCAGGCGCACGCCGAACTTGCTCATCACCGCCTTGTTCAGCATCACATGCTCGTCCATCAGGTACATCCAGTCGTCGAACTGCACCTCGTAGGTCTTGCCATCGACCGGCAGGTTCAGCGTGTAACTCCACTGAAAGGCGTTGCCCGCACTCTGGCCTTGCGCGGTGCCGACCACGTCGTCGGCCGTGCCGGTGTACTTGCCGGTGGGTAATTTTTTCAGGCGCCAGATGCGCTGCTGCTTTTCGCCGTCGTTGTACGTGAAGCGCTCGTCGAGGATGCCTTCGTCGCCCTGCCAGCTGCACGTCATCGCCACGGTGAAACGCCGCACGACTTTGCCGGCGCGGTCGGTGAACAGGCCGTGCGCGGTGATCTCGCCATTGAAATAGGTCTTCAGGTCGAGCACCGGTTTCTCAGCCGCGTAATCGGCGGGCGCTGGCCCCGCACAAGAGGTCAGTAGCGCGGTGGCGGCCACGGCCCATATCAAGCGTCTGTTCATGGTGTTTCCCGGGCGTTGCGTATCAGCAGGGTGTACAGCAGCACGCCCGCGCCGATTTTCAGCAGGCAGGGCAGCACACAGTAAGCGGTGGTCAGCGCGGACAGCGCCTGCGGGCTGTTTCCGCCGGGCGCGTAGCCGAACCACGACAGGGCAGGCAAGGCCACGCCAGCGGCCAGCGCGAGGTTCAGCTTGGTCGCGCAATTCCACCAGCCGAAGTAAGCGCCCTCGGCCTTCTCGCCATGTCCGGCGCGCTGGATCACGCCGGCAAGGATCGCGCTGGGCAAAGTCAGGTCGGCGCCGAGCGCCATGCCACTGAGCGCGCACACGACGGTGTAGGCCATCACGTCGCCCGTGCCCAGCATCGCCGCTCCGCTGAACACCACGATGGCCAGCGCCATGCCGACCAGCCAGGCGCGCTCCAGTCCCCACCAGCGCACCGCCCGCACCCACAGCGGGATGGACAGCGCGCCAGCGGCAAAGTAACTGGCGAGGAACAGCGGCTCGAACGATGGCGCTTGCAAGCGGTCGCGAATGAAGAACAGCACCAGCGTCGCTGGCACCGCGCTGGCGATGCCGTTGACCAGGTACACCGCCAGCAGGCGGCGAAAGGCTGGTGTCGTGAACGGCAGCCGCAAGGACACCGGTCGCATGGCAGTGCCCGGGAGCGCCGGTGCCGGTACGGGTGCCGGGGCCGGCGCCGCACGCAAGCACCCCACGCCGATCGCCAGCACCAGCGCGAAGACCACCGTGGTCACGGCCAGTCCGGCCAGCGAGGGCAGCACACTGGCCACCAAGACACCGACCAGCGCCATGCCCTCCCGCCAGGCCACGATGCGTGCGCGCTGCGGCGCATCGCCACCCAGCCGCGCGCCCCACGACTGGTGCACCACCGTCGCCACGCTGTAGCCGAGGTAGGTCACCACCAACATCACGGCACACCACACCAGCAAAGCCGACGTTCCGTCGACCACTGGAAAGAACAGCGCTGCAAAGCCTGCGGCCAGCACCACGGCCGCCATCGTGATGGCCCACCAGGCCTTTCGTGCGCCCTCGGTCAGCCAGCGGTCGGCGGCACGACCGATCAGCGGATCCGCCACGGCATCGAGCGCTCGGGCGCCGAGCAACACCGCGCCCAGCGCGCCCAGCGGAATCCCGAACTCGGTGGCGTAGTGGTTGGGCAGCACCACGTACAGCGGCAACGCCACGAAGGCCAGTGGCAAGCCGAGCGCGCCATAGCGCACGCCTTGCCGCCAGCCCACCGTGGCGACATCTCGGACGGGTGCCGGGAACGCATCGGGGTCGACGAGCCCCGTCTCGGTGTCACGGCAGGCGATGTGTGCGGTCACGGTGGCGCGATCGGGTCAGGTGCCGCGGGGTGGGCCGGCGAGCAGAGCGCGGCGCAGCTTGGGCTCCGACGTTCGGGCAGACAGCCAGATGCCAAAAAACAGCCGGGTGAATTCGGGGTCGCGGATCTCCCCCGTGAACTTTCCGTTGACGAAGTAGCGCGTCGCCACACCCGGCACCTGCACCCCGGTGGTTCGATCGCCCTCGGCAACGTTGGGGAACGCCTGCTGCATGGCAGCCAGCCAGCGGGTTTCTTGATCGGGCGAGATCGGTCCGCTGCGCCGCATCTCCTCGATCGAGCGTTCCGCGATGTCGGTGTTGTCGAAGCCGCGCGCGTATTCGAGTTCGAGCGCGAGTGGGGACTGGTCGAAGCGGGCCGCGTCGAAGCCCGGCCCGGCCCACAACCGTGCGTCGTACACGTGAAACAGGTAGTAGGTCAGTCGTCCGCTGCCGAGCAGCCGCGCACCAGGCACCTCGCTGCGCACCTCGGGCGGCGGCAGCGGGGCCGAGCGCGCCAGCGCTGCTGCGTTGGCCTTGAGGGCGCCGCATGCCAAGGGCAACGCCAGCAGCAAGCGGCGCTGGCGATCAATGGTCACGCGCTGGCGCATCTCAGTCGCGCTGCAGCGTGAACTGCATGACGTTGGTGGTGCCCATCGTGAAGGCGGCCTCGCAGTAGGCGAGGTAGAACTCCCAGATGCGCATGAAGCGGGTGTCGAAGCCGAGTTGGCGCACCGGGCCGTCCTGGCTGAGGAAGCGCTGCCGCCAGCGCAGCAAGGTTTCGGCGTAATCCAGGCCGAATGCGAATTCGCCCACCACGCGCAGACCCGCGCTGGCGGCCGCTTTGCGAAACTCGCTCGGGCTGGGGAGCAGGCCGCCGGGGAAGATGTACTGCTGGATGAAATCGGTCGAATTGACGTAGCGCTCAAACATGTCGTCGCGGATCACGATGCTTTGCACGCAGGCCTTGCCGCCGGGCTTGAGTTGCGCACGCAAGGTGTCGAAGAAGCTGGGCCAGTAGTCACGGCCCACCGCCTCGAACATCTCGATCGATGCGATGGCGTCGTAGGGGCCGTCGCCGGTTGACGGGTTGCCCTGCGCTGGCGCCAGATCGCGGTAATCCTGGAACCGAAGATCGCCGGGCAAGCCGGCGTCGGCGAGCCGCTTTTGCGCCCAGGCGAGCTGCTCGCTCGACAACGTCACGCCAGTGACGGTAGCGCCGAAGTCGCGCGCCGCGCATTCGGCCAGCGCACCCCAGCCGCAGCCGATTTCCAGCACCCGATCGCCGGGCTTGACGCCGCACTCGGTGAGCGCGCGCCGCACCTTGGCCCACTGCGCATCGGCCATGGGCCGCCCGTGATCGCCGTTGAACCAGGCGCTGGAATAGTTCATCGTGTCGTCCAGCCACAGCCGGTAGAACTCGTTGCCGAGGTCGTAGTGTGCGTGGATGTTCTTCTTGCTGCCGCGCCGCGAATTGCGGTTCAGCCAATGCTTTGCGCGGTACAGCAGTGAGCCCCACCAGGTGCCGTAAACCAGCGATTCGACTTCGCCGCTGTTGGCCAGAAACAGCTTGATCAGCGTGGCCGGGTCGGGCGAGGTCCAGTCACCAGCGATGTAGCTTTCGGCGAAGCCGATGTCGCCCGAGCGCATCGTCGCGCCACAGACGTTCCAGTTGACCAGCCGCATCGCCGCACGCAGCCCGCCGTCGGTGGGGCTGCCGAAATGCATGCCGCTGCCATCGGGCAACTGGATGTCGAGCGTGCCGTGCTTCAGGTTGGCGAGCAGGCGAAAAACCGCGCGCGCAGCGGCAGGTGCGGTGTCAGGCAGCGAGGTCGACGACAGGGTGGTGGTGTTCATCACATGGATCAAGAAGTTGGGACGAGTACTCGACAGGGTTGGGGGTGGCGGCGCTCAGCGGGTGATGAAAGCGGCAGGCGGCGTCGGCTTGCGCCAGAAGGGCACCCGCTTGCACCACAGCCGCAGCGCCTGCCAGTGGATGCGGCCGATCACGCCCAGCGTCATCAAGGGCATGCCGAAAAACGCACGCCGCAGGCTGCCAACGGCCACATCTTCAAGCATGCCGCACACGCTGGTCTGAAGCAACGCACCGCCGTCATCGTCATGGTCGATGCGCGCGACGGTGCGCGTCATCACGGTACGACCCGACATGCCAGCCGGATGCGCCATGACATGCATGAAGCGGAAGCGATAGCGCCCGCTCACCGCGCAGAACGGCGACACATGGAACACCTTGGCGGCCTGTTGCTCTTTCCCGTAGGCGAGGTGTGGGCCATGCAGCAGGTAGCAGTGCCGTTCGCCGAAGGTGTTGTTGACCTCGACGACCACCGCCGCCAGCGTGTCGTCTGCGCGGTGGCAGTACCAGAAGCTGACCGGCTTGAAGGTGTGGCCCAGCACCCGCGGGTAGCAGTGCAGCCAGACCTCACCGCGGGCGTCGGTGATGCCGCTGTGCGCCAGCACCTCGTCGAGCCAGGCCAGGCTGTCTGCTCGGCCGTCACCGTGGTCGCGGTCGTGGAAGCTGATCAACGCAAAGCGGTTGCGTGACAGTTCCTCGAGAGGCGCGGTGCGCAGGCGGCGCATCGGCAGCATCAAGAAATAGGTGGGGTAGCTGAAGCGGTTCACCGCAGGGCGCAGCCGGGTGTGGCGCACCTGGCCGAAGCCGATCAACGGCGTGGGCAGCGGCGCCGCCGTGGCCACATTCATACCGCCACCGGCTCCACTTGGGCGGCCGTGTCGGCCCAGCGCTTGCGCAGGCCTTCTGCCACCGCCAGCCCCGACGCCAGGCCGTCTTCATGGAAGCCGTAGCGCGTCCAGGCGCCGCAAAACCAGGTGTTCGCCTCGCCCTGCAGCGTGGGTATGCGCTGCTGTGCGGCGATGGCGGCCGCGTCGAACACCGGGTGCGCGTAGTCGTACTCGCCATGCACCGTGTGAGCGCGCGGCTCGCGCCCGGGTTGGCTCAACGGGTTCAGCGACACGATCACCGGCGTCTTGAAGGGCAGCGGCTGCAATCGGTTGATCAGGTAGTGCAGGCACACCGCGGCACTCTCGCGTGATTCGGCCCCGGCGCGCTCGTAGTTCCAGGCTGCCCAGGCGGCTTGCTGCTGCGGCAGCACGCGGGCGTCGGTGTGCAGCACCGCGCGGTTGCGGTGGTAGCGGATGGCGCCCAGCACCTCGCGCTCGGCGCCTGTCGCGTCCGCCAGCAGGGCCAACGACTGGTCGCTGTGGCAGGCCAGCACGGCGGCGTCGAACACTTCGGTGCCGACATCGGTGCCCACGCTCACCTGACCCGTCGTGCGCCTGCGGCGCACGCTGCGCACCGGCGTGTTCAGCCGCGCATCGGGAATGCCGCGCAGCAGTTTGTCGACGTACTGCCGCGCACCGCCGGCCACCGTGAACCAGCGCGGCCGGTTCATGATCTGGATCAGGCCGTGGTTGTGGCAAAAACGGATCATCGTGGCCACTGGGAAGCGCAGCATCTGATCGGTCGGGCATGACCAGATGCAGCCGATCATCGGCAGAAAGTACCAGTCGCGGAATTCGACGCCGAAACGGTGCTCGTCGAGGAACTCAGCGATGGGCTGCAACTGTTGCGACGCGGTGCCGCGCACGGCGAGACCCGTGGCCAGCCGGTTGAAGCGCAACACTTCGCGCAACATGTGCCAAAAGGCGGGTCGCACCAGATTGCGACGCTGCGCGAACACGCTGTTCAAGTCGCTGCCGCTCCACTCCATGCCGATCTCGGGCACCTGCACCGAAAACGACATGTCCGACGGCGCCGTGGGCACCTGCAACTCGTCGAACAGCTGAATCAGCTTCGGGTAGGTGCGCTCGTTGAAGACCAGAAAGCCGGTGTCGACACCGTGCGTCTGACCCTCTAGCGTGATGTCGACCGTGTGGGTGTGGCCGCCGAAATAAGTGCCGGCCTCAAACAGCGTGACCTGCGCGTCGCGGGACAGCGCGTGCGCTGCCGCCAGACCCGAGATGCCCGAACCGATGACCGCCACGCGGCGTGTGCGGTCAGTCATCGGCGTGCACCGCGCCACCCACCATGACAAAGGCGGTGCTGATGTCCCGGAACGACATCAGCACCGCCTTGAATAAAGAAGCTGCACAGCGCCCGGCAGCGAATAACGGAGGGAGGAGGAATGAAAACCACCACCGGATTTCGATCGGCCGTACCGATCGGCTGTGCAACGGGAAACTGTGTTCAGGGTCGCTTGCTGACCCACATGGATTACATACAGATCGAAAAAAAACCTGATGAAAGCAGAGGCCGTCAAGTCCTGTACGCCAGTATAGACAATAAAACGACACAGGAGTTCCCCTAATCCTGGAAAAGGTGCTACCCGAGCGCGATCCTGTAGCGGGTGGCGTCTGTCTCGGTGCTTGTGCACAGCGGTTTCGGCGCGACAGGGCATGGGGTCTCGAAAATCGGAGGAGGTCGGTATTCTCAGCGGCCGCGCACGCGGATTCAGGGTGAGCCCAGCAGTTTGTCGATGCTGTCGATGAAGGCCTTGTTGTCCGGCGCGGTCAGCGCGCTGTAGCCCTCCACCGTCTTGCCGTCTCTGGCGATCACGTACTTGTGGAAATTCCAGCGTGGTGCCGAACCGGTGACGCGGCGCAACTCGGCGTACAGCGGATGGACATCGGCACCTGCGCTGCTCGACACGCGGGTCTTGGTGAACATCGGAAATTTGACGCCGAAGGTGCTGGCGCAAAACGCCGCGATGTCGGCGTTGCTGCCCGGCTCCTGGCTTCCGAAATCATTCGACGGAAAGCCCAGCACCACCAGGCCGCGATCGCGAAAGCGGGCGTACAAAGCCTCCAGCCCTTTGTACTGCGAAGTGAAGCCGCAAAAGCTCGCCGTGTTGACCACCACCACCACCTTGCCACTGTACTGGCACAGGTTTTGGGGTTTTTCGTCCTGCAACCGCGGCACCGTGCGATCGAGCAAGGCAGGGCAACCCGCGGCCTGCGCGCCGGTGGCGCACCCCAGCAGCCATGCGGCTGCGCCCATGGCCAGGCGCCAAGTGCTGAGCGATCGACGGTTCGTAATGTCCATAGCCTGTCCTGGTCAAGAATCCCACGGCGCCGTATATTGCACCAACCGCAATTCCGACGTGCCATGGGTGATTCCACAGGAAGTTTGAAGCCGCTGACCGTGGCCATCGCCGCCGTCGAGCGCGATACCGGCTTGACCAAGGACACGCTGCGGATCTGGGAGCGCCGCTACGGTTTCCCGCAGCCCGAGCGCGATGCCCATGGCGAGCGCGCCTACTCACTCGACCAGGTGGAGAAGTTGCGCGTCGTCAAACGCCTGATGGACGGCGGCCACCGTCCGGGGCGCCTGATGCCCATGCCGCTGGCGGCCCTGGTCGAACTCAGCGAGAACACTGTCGACTCGCCCCGCCGCAGCGGTCGCGAACTGGCTGCGCCGCAGTTGAAGTCGTACCTCGCGCTTATGCGCGCCCACGACATGGACGCGTTGCGCCGCCTGCTGCTGCACGCGCAAATACGGCTCGGCCTGTCGCGCTTTATCGCCGAGGTGGTTCTGCCACTGAACACGCAGGTGGGCGATGCATGGATGCGTGGTCAGCTCGAGATCTTCGAAGAGCACGCCTACATCGAGTGCCTGCAAGGCGTGCTGCGGCAGGCGCTGACGGCCATCCCCGAAGCCGCACCGCTGGATCGACCGCGGGTGTTGCTGACCACGCTGCCCGGAGAGCCGCATGGCCTCGGCCTCTTGCTTGCCGAATCCTTGTTTGCGATCGAGGGCGCGCGCACGCTGTCGCTGGGCGCACAAACGCCCGTGTGGGACATCTCGTTGGCCGTCACCGCCTACCGCTGCGACATCGTGGCCCTCGGCTTCACGGGCTGCATGAACCCGAACCAGGTGGTCGATGGCCTGACCGAGTTGCGCAGCAAGTTGCCATCGGCGGTCGAGCTGTGGGTCGGTGGATCGGCGCCGGTGCTGCACCGACGGCGTGTTGCGGGAGTGACGGCGCTGGCGTCGCTGCAGGACATCCACCCGCAGATCGAGCGCTGGCGGCACGGCGGCGTTTGATGGGTCCGCCGCCCGCCTTTCGCGGCAACAAGGCGTCTCTGCCGCAAAAACCGTGTGTCCAGTGCCAGCGACCCATGAGCTGGCGACGCGCTTGGGCCAAGAACTGGGGCGAGGTGAAGTATTGCTCCGAGCGTTGCCGCTCGGCGGCGCGGGGCGCACGGCCCGGCGCATGACCCGCGCCATCCGGCATCTGGTGCTGGTGCTCGGCGACCAGCTCACCTTGCACAGCCCCGCGCTGGTGGGGCTCGATCCGCAGTGCGATCGCGTGCTG
>JAKFUQ010000012.1 GCA_021732645.1 Rhizobacter sp.
CGGTTGGTCAGTTTGAGCTGGTGGCTGCCGACGTGGGGCAGGGCACGGCCGTGCTGGTGCGCACCCGTCACCACCTGCTGATTTACGACAGCGGGCCCCAGTACACGCCCGACACCGATGCCGGGCAGCGGGTGTTGCTGCCGCTGTTGCGGGCGCGGGGCGATCAGCGCATCGACACGCTGATGCTCAGCCACCGAGACACCGATCACGTGGGTGGCGCGTCGACCTTGCTGCAAAGCCTGGCCATTGCCAGGCTGACGAGTTCGATCGAAGACGCCCATCCGCTGCGCCTGCAAGCGCAGCAGCGGGGCATTCCGGCGCAGCGCTGCGAGGCCGGGCAGCGCTGGGAATGGGACGGCGTGCGCTTCGAGGTGCTGCACCCGGCGGCGGCCAATTACGCGCTGGCGCTGCCCTCGAACGCGATGTCGTGCGTGTTGAAAGTTCAAGGCAGGGTACAGGGTTCGGTGTCAGGCGAGAGCAAGGGTGGCAGCGTGCTGCTGACGGGCGACATCGAGCGCGAGCAGGAAATCCGCTTGCTGCGCGCACAGCCCGAGGCTTTGCGCAGCGAGGTGCTGATCGCGCCGCACCATGGCAGCAAGACCTCGTCGACGGCCGCCTTTCTCGATGCGGTCGCGCCGCAGGTGGCTGTGTTTCAGGCCGGCCACCTGAACCGCTACGGGCACCCGGCCGATGCGGTGCTGGCGCGTTACCGCGAGCGTGGCATCGCCCTGATCGACAGCCCGTCGTGCGGCGCATGGACCTGGCGCAGCGGCGATGCAGCGGGCGCGGCACAAGCTGTTTGCGAGCGGTCGCAATCGCGTCGGTACTGGCATTGGCGGCCTGATGCACCGGCGTGACGTGGACTGCGTGCATGATTGAGGCCTACCCGCATCGCCCTGCGCCGCGCTGGCGCCCTGTTTTGGGGCACTAATGGCCTGAATGTTGCTTCCCCGGACCCGAGGAGTGATGCCGATGAGATCAAGTTTCGATGAAATGCAGGCCACCCGCACCCAGGTGCGGGAGCACTACCGCGGCTACGAACAGTGGCTGGCGCAACAACCTGGCGACGTGATGAAGTCGCGCCGCGAAGAAGCGGAAATGATCTTCCGCCGTGTCGGCATCACCTTCGCGGTGTACGGCGCCAAAGACGAGGATGGCTCGGGCACCGAGCGGCTGATTCCCTTCGACCTGATCCCGCGGGTGATTCCGGCCCACGAGTGGGTCGAGATGGAAAAAGGCCTGCGCCAGCGCGTGGTCGCGCTGAACCGCTTCATTCACGACGTGTATCACGGGCAGGAAATCATCAAGGCCGGCATCGTTCCGGGCGATCAGATCTTCAAGAACGCGCAGTTCCGGCCCGAGATGATGGGCGTCGACGTGCCTTGCGGCGTCTATTCGCACATCGCCGGCATCGACATTGTGCGCGCCGGCAATGCCGATGGCAGCGGCAGCTACTACGTGCTCGAGGACAACCTGCGCGTGCCCAGCGGTGTGAGCTACATGCTGGAAAACCGCAAGATGATGATGCGGCTGTTCCCCGAGCTGTTCAGCCAGCACCGCGTCGAACCAGTGGCGCACTACCCCGACATGCTGCTCGAAACGCTGCGTGCGGTGGCGCCCGCTTCGGTCAACGAACCGACCGTCGTCGTGCTGACGCCAGGCATGTACAACAGCGCCTACTTCGAGCATGCCTTTCTGGCGCAGCAGATGGGCATCGAACTGGTCGAGGGCCAGGATTTGTTCGTCAAGGACAACTTCGCCTACATGCGCACCACGCAAGGCCCGAAGCGGGTTGATGTGATCTACCGCCGCCTCGACGACGATTTCCTCGACCCAACGGTGTTCCGCGAGGATTCGACACTCGGCTGTGCCGGCCTGATCGGCGCCTACCGCGCTGGCAACGTGACGCTGTCGAACGCGGTCGGCACCGGTGTGGCCGACGACAAGTCGATCTACCCGTATGTGCCGAAGATGATCGAGTTCTACCTGGGCGAAAAACCGATCCTCAACAACGTGCCGACCTACCTCTGTCGCGAGCCCGGCGATCTGAAATACGTGCTCGACCACCTGCCCGAACTGGTGGTCAAGGAAGTGCACGGCGCCGGTGGCTACGGCATGCTGGTCGGGCCGGCGTCGACCAAGGCCGAGATCGCCGAATTCCGTGCCGTGCTCGAAGCCAACCCCACCGGCTACATCGCGCAGCCGACGCTCGCGCTGTCGACCTGCCCGACGTTTGTGGAGTCCGGCATCGCGCCGCGCCACATCGATCTGCGGCCGTTCGTGCTCAGCGGCAAGACGGTGCAGATGGTGCCCGGTGGCCTGACCCGCGTCGCGCTGAAGGAAGGCTCGCTGGTCGTCAACTCGTCCCAGGGTGGCGGCACCAAGGACACCTGGGTACTGGAAGCATGAGGCCCCCCAGTCGCTTCGCTCCTGCCCCCGAGGGGCGCCACCCTGCGGCCCGGCAAAGCCGGTTCCGCGGGCGTTGCTTGATGGGGGGCGTCGCTTCGCTTGCCCCGTCGGAGCGCCTCATCTGTTTGGAGAGATCACATGCTGTCTAGGACTGCCGATCATCTGTTCTGGATGGCCCGCTACATGGAGCGGGCCGAGAACACTGCGCGCATGCTCGATGTCAATTACCAGACCTCGCTGCTGCCGCAGTCCGCCGACGCAGCCGAGCAGGGCTGGAAAGGTCTGCTCAGCATCTCTGAGTTGAGTGGCGACTTCGCGTCGCGCTACGGCGCCGTCACCGCGCGCAGCGTCATGGAGTACATGGTCAGCGACCCGGAGAACGGCTCCAGCATCCGCAACTGCCTGATGGCGGCACGCGAGAACGCCCGTGCAGTGCGCGGCACGCTGACCACCGAGGTCTGGGAAACGCAGAACCAGACCTGGCTGGAATTTCAGCGCATGGTCACCAGCGACGCGTTCCTGAAAGACCCGGGTGCCGCCTTCGAATGGGTCAAGTTCCGCTCCCACCTCTCGCGCGGTGTGACGGTGGGCACGATGCTGCAAGACGATGCCTTCCACTTCCTGCGCATCGGCAGCTTCCTCGAGCGGGCCGACAACACTGCGCGGCTGCTCGATGTGAAATTCCATGCGGTCGAAAGCGAATTCTTTGGTGGCTCCGACGGCATCAGCCAGTCGCAAAGCCAGTCTGAGACCGACAGCCCGCGCAGCGGTCGCGACGTCGAGTACGACTTCTATCACTGGTCGGCGATCCTGCGTTCGGTGTCGGGCTTCGAGGTCTACCGCAAGGTCTACCGCAACGTGATCCGGCCGGAAAAGGTGGCCGAATTGCTGATCCTGCGCCCTGACATGCCGCGCTCACTGGCCGCCTGCACGCAGGAGGTGGTGTCGAACCTGACGATGATCGCCAACGAGCAGTCCAGCGAGACGCTGCGCCATGCAGGCAGGCTGCGGGCCGACCTGCAGTACGGCCGCATCGACGAGATCCTGGAGACCGGCCTGCACGCGTACCTGACGCAGTTTCTGGAGCGTGTGGGCACGTTGGGTGTGGGCATCAGCCGCGACTTCCTGGTGCCTGTTCAGTCTTGAGTTCGTTGCCGCCGGCGCCCCGGGTGCCGACGGTTTTTCATCATGTTTGCGCGGTTTTCTGGCACACCTCATCGGTGCCCTCCCTGGAGTCCTGAATGTCCATTCACGTCGCGCTGAACCATGTGACGCACTACCACTATGACCGGCCCATCAACCTGGGCCCACAGGTCGTGCGTTTGCGTCCGGCGCCACATTCGCGCACCCGCATCCTCAGCTATTCGATGCGCGTCGCACCCGCCACCCACTTCATCAACTGGCAGCAAGACCCGCAGTCCAACTACCTCGCGCGGCTGGTGTTCCCCGACAAGACCACCTCGTTTCGCATCGAGATCGACCTCGTCGTCGAGATGTCGGTGCTCAACCCGTTCGATTTTTTCCTGGAGCCCTCCGCCGAGGACTGTCCCTTCGAGTACGAGCCCGAGCTGGCCGCCGAGCTGGCGCCCTACATGGCCAAAGGCGAGCTGACGCCGCTGTTCAAGGCGTATGTGGACAGCGTGCCGCGCGAGAAAAAGCGCACCAATGACTTTCTGGTCGAGCTGAACCAGAAACTGCAAAAAGACATCAGCTACCTGATCCGCATGGAGCCCGGCGTGCAAACGCCCGAGGTCACGCTGGCCAACGGCTCCGGCTCCTGCCGCGACACGGGCTGGCTCTTGGTGCAGATCCTTCGCCATCTGGGCATGGCGGCGCGCTTCGTCTCGGGCTACCTGATTCAGCTGAAGAGCGACGTGAAATCACTCGATGGCCCGAGCGGAACCGAGGTCGACTTCACCGACCTGCACGCCTGGTGCGAGGTGTTCCTGCCGGGCGCAGGCTGGATCGGGCTGGACCCGACCTCGGGCCTGCTGGCCGGTGAAGGCCACATCCCGCTGGCCTGTTCGCCCGACCCGTCGTCGGCCGCGCCGGTCAGTGGCGCCATCGACGAGTGCGAGACCGAGTTCGAGCACAGCATGAGCGTCACGCGGGTGTGGGAAGCGCCGCGCGTGACCTTGCCCTACACCGACGCACAGTGGGCCAGCATCGAGGCGATGGGCCACCGTGTCGACGTGGACCTGCGCAAGAACGATGTGCGCCTGACGCAGGGTGGCGAGCCCACCTTCGTGTCGGTCGATGACCGTGCGGGCGCCGAATGGAACACCGAGGCGATGGGTCCGACCAAGCGGCTGTTGAGCGCCGACCTGATGGACAAGCTGCGCCTGAAGTACGGCGAGGGTGGCCTGCTGCACTACGGCCAGGGCAAGTGGTATCCCGGCGAGCAACTACCGCGCTGGTCGCTGAACCTGTACTGGCGCAAGGACCGCGAACCGGTGTGGACGCACCCCGAGCTGTTCGCCAACGAGCGCCAGGATTACGAAGTCACCGACGCGCAGGCGCACAAGTTTCTGAGCAGCGTGGCAAGGCGGCTGGCGCTCGATCCGAAGTACGTGTTCCCTGCTTACGAGGACACCTGGTACTACTTGTGGCGCGAGCGCAAGCTGCCCACCAATGTCGATCCCCACGATGCGCGGCTGTCCGACCCCATGGAACGCGAGCGCTTGCGCAAGGTGTTCAGCCAGGGGCTCGACAAAACGGTGGGCCACGTGCTGCCAGTAGCGCGTGGTACCCGGGGTCAGCCGCGCTGGAACACCGGGCCGTGGTTCTTGCGCTCCGAGCGGTGCTACCTGGTGCCGGGGGATTCGCCGCTGGGCTTTCGGCTGCCGTTGGACTCGCAGCCCTGGGCCAAGGAAGCCGACATGCCCTGGGTGCTGCCAATCGACCAGACGCAGGCCTTCGAGCCGCTGCCGCCGTATCGGCGGCTGCGCTTTGCCCCCACACCGAACGGCGCCGAGAGCCATGGCGCGTCGGCAGCGTCAGCGCCTGCCAACGGTTCGGCGGCGGCCGGCTTCGCCGAGCGCTCACGGGCTGCACAAGTCCCGGACAAATCGGTGGCGAGTGCGCCAGCCAGCAGCCTGCGGGCGCCGGACCCATTCGAATCGGCGGCCTGGATCGCCCGCACCGCCTTGTGCGCCGAACCCCGCGGCGGTCGGCTGTACGTGTTCATGCCGCCCATGACGGCGCTGGAGGACTACCTGGAAATCGTCGCCGCGGTCGAAGACACCGCAGCCGAGATGAAGCTGCCGGTGATCCTCGAAGGCTACGAGCCACCGAAAGACCCGCGCTTGTCGATGCTGCGCGTCACGCCCGACCCCGGCGTCATCGAGGTCAACGTGCACCCGGCGCACAGCTGGGAAGAGTTGGTCGATCAAACGACTCACCTCTACCAAAGCGCCCATGAAACCCGCTTGTCGAGCGAGAAGTTCATGGTCGATGGCCGTCACACCGGCACCGGCGGCGGCAACCACTTCGTGCTCGGTGGCGCCACGGTGGCCGACTCGCCCTTCCTGCGCCGACCCGACCTGCTGGCCAGCATGGTCGCCTACTGGCACAACCACCCGGCGCTGAGTTACCTGTTCTCGGGCCTGTTCGTCGGCCCGACCAGCCAAGCGCCGCGCGTCGACGAGGCGCGCAACGATTCGGTCTACGAGATCGAGGTCGCGTTTGCCGAATTGCAGCGCGTCACCCGCGAGGGGGGCTCGTACTGTCCTCCGTGGCTGATCGACCGCCTGCTGCGCAACCTGCTGATCGACGTGTCGGGCAACACCCACCGCGCCGAGTTTTGCATCGACAAGCTGTATTCACCCGATGGCCCGACCGGTCGATTGGGTCTGCTGGAAATGCGCGCCTTCGAGATGCCGCCGCACCCCCGCATGAGCCTCACGCAGCAGCTGTTGATGCGCGCATTGGTGTCGCGTTTCTGGAAGCAGCCGTACCGCCCCTCACGCTTGAAGCGCTGGGGTACCGAGCTGCACGACCGCTTCATGCTGCCGCACTTCATCTGGCAGGACCTGAGCGACGTGATCGAGGAGTTGAACCAGTTCGGCTACGCGATGAAGACGGAGTGGTTTGCGCCGCACCTGAACTTCCGCTTTCCGCGGCTGGGCGACTTCGCTGCGATAGGCACCGAAATCGAACTGCGGCTGGCGCTGGAGCCTTGGCATGTGATGGGCGAGGAGGGCGCTGCGGGTGGCACCGCGCGCTACGTCGACTCGTCGGTCGAGCGCGTGCAGATCAAGGCCACCGGTTTGGTGGGCGACCGCCATGTGCTGACCTGCAACGGCCGTGTGGTGCCGATGCAGCCCACCGGCACGGTGGGTGAGTTCGTGGGCGGGGTGCGCTACAAGGCGTGGAACCCACCGTCGGCGCTGCACCCGACGATCGGTGTGCATGCGCCGCTGACCATCGACCTGCTCGACACCTGGATGAGCCGCTCGATGGGGGGCTGCCAGTACCACGTCGCCCACCCGGGTGGATTGAGCTATGAGACCTACCCGGTCAATGCGTTCGAGGCCGAGGCGCGTCGGCTCGGGCGCTACTTCCGCACCGGCCACACGCCAGGCGTGATGCAGGTGCCCAAAGACGAGCGCAACCCGAACTTCCCGTTCACCCTCGATCTGCGCCGCGCCCCGAGCACGGGTTGATGGCCGAAACACCCTGTGTGCACAACGGCGGCGGGGTTTTTCGACGACCCTGCAGCGTGGGGCGACCGAAAGCGCGGGGGCCGCGTATGACAATGCGTCATACGACAGGGGCTGTGTGAGATGTTGGGACGTTTGCTCTCTGGTTATGCCTCGGTCGAGGGCCGCTACGACGAATTGCTGAGTGCGCCGGGCGTGCCCCGGCCGCACTGGGATGCGTTCTTGCGTTCGCTGGCCGCGCGCGAGGGCGTCGAGGTTGGCGAAACCCTGTCGCTGATGGCGCGCGAGATCCGCGAGAACGGCATCACCTACAACGTGTACGCCGACCCCAAAGGCGCCGACCGTCCGTGGGAGGTCGATCCTCTGCCGCTGCTGCTGTCGGCTGCTGAATGGGACGACATCGCCGCCGGCATCGCCCAGCGCGCCGATTTGCTCAACCGCGTGCTGGCCGACATCTACGGGCCGCAGGAATTGCTGCGCTCAGGGGCGATCCCGCCCTCGATCATCTTTGGCCACAGCGGCTACCTGCACCAGGTGCAGGGCATCCGGCCGGCGGGCGGTGTGCACCTGTTCAATTACGCGGCCGACCTGGCCCGCTCGCCCGACGGCCACTGGTGGGTGGTCAACGACCGCACCCAAGCGCCTTCGGGGGCGGGCTATGCCCTGGAAAACCGGCTGGTCGTGTCGCGCGTGTTTCCGCAGATGTTCCGCGAGCTGCATGTGCAGCACCTGGCCTCGTTTTTCGACGCGCTGCGCGAGTCGCTGCTGCGCTGGGCGCCCAAAGACGCGGCCGATCGGTTCGCCGACCGCGCCAACCCGCTGATGGTGCTGCTGACACCGGGGCCCTACAACGAAACCTACTTCGAACATGCGCTGCTGGCGCGCTACCTCGGCTTTCCCTTGGTTGAAGGCAGCGACCTGACGGTGCGCGATGGCTGCGTGTGGATGAAGACGGTCGACGGCCTCAAGCGCGTCCACGCGGTACTGCGTCGGCAAGACGATGACTACTGCGACCCGCTGGAGCTGCGCTCCGATTCCGCGCTCGGCATTCCCGGCCTGACCGATTGCGCGCGGCGCGGCACGGTGCTGCTGGCGAACGCGCTGGGATCGGGTGTGCTCGAATCGGGCGGCCTGCTCGGCTACCTGCCCAAGCTCAGCGAGCAGTTGCTGGGCGAGCCGCTGCGGCTGCCCTCGGTGGCCACCTGGTGGCTGGGCGAACCGGCCGCCCTGGACGATGCCTGGCGGCGGCTCGACAAATTGATCATCAAGCCGCTGGAGCGTTCAGCGCACGAGCCTGCGGTGTTCGGTGCCGACCTGTCACCCGCCGAGCGTGTTGCGCTGCGCATGCGGGTTGCCGCCCGTCCGCAGCGCTACGTTGCGCAGGAATGGGTGCATGTGTCGCAGGCCCCCGTGCTGGAGCAGGGCAGCGCACCCGAGCGCGCCGAACAGCTCAGCTCGCGCACGGTCGGCCTGCGGGTGTTTGCCGTAGCGACCCCACACGGCTACCACGTGATGCCCGGTGGGTTGACGCGCGTGGCGGGCGACGACCATTCGCGCGTGATCGCCATGCAGCGTGGTGGCCGCTCGAAAGACACCTGGGTGCTGTCTGACGCGCCGGTCAATGCCGCGTTTTCGCTGCTGACCCGCACGGTCAAGCCTGAAGATCTGGTTGCGTCGCGCGCCAACGTGCCGTCGCGCGCGGCCGAGAACCTGTATTGGTTCGGCCGCTATGGTGAGCGTTGCGATGCCACGGCCCGGCTGTTGCGGGTGGCCATTGCCGATGTGCTCGACGAGGGGCGCGAGCCGGGTCTGGGCGTGCCGCCCACGCTGATCCTTGCCCAGCGCTTCGGTCTGATCGACTCCGCCGAGCAACCGAGCACCGACCTGCTGCGCGCCGCCACCCACCCCGACGAGGGCTTGAGCGAGCGTTTCAAACAACTCTCGCGAGTCGCCTTCAACCTGCGCGACCGCATGTCAGCCGACCACTGGCGGTCGTTAAACCAGTTGATTTCCGACCCGGTGTTCCAGCGCGGCTTGTCGTCGACCAGCCTCGGGCTGCCCCTGGCCATGGCCTGGCTGGACCGTGCGGTGACCTCCATGACCACCTTGTCTGGCTATGTGCTGGACGGCATGACGCGCGGCGTGGGCTGGCGGTTCCTGTCTATCGGGCGGCGGCTGGAGCGGCTGTCTGCGCTGTGCAGTGTGTTGCAGGTCGCCACCGTGGAAGGGCGCACGCATGGGTTGGACTGGCTGCTCGAATACGCCGACTCCACCGTCACC
>JAKFUQ010000186.1 GCA_021732645.1 Rhizobacter sp.
CGTCGACGAACTGCGCTAACGCATCATCACCGGCAACGCCGAACGCCACGGGGCAATGGCCAATGTGCACGCCCGCATACCGGCCGACGACCACGTGCGACGCGAGAAGCACCTGAAGGACATCGAGGCCCAATGGGGCCCGGCGCCCGGCAAGCAGCAAAGCGACGGCAGCCACATCTTCGTGCTGGGCGAACGCTTCGGCAATGTCTTCGTCGGCATTCAGCCGGCCTTCGGCTACGAAGGCGACCCGATGCGGTTGCTGTTCGAAAAGGGGTTCGCGCCGACGCACGCGTTCTCGGCTTTTTACCGCTGGCTCCGCGAAGACTTTGGTGCCAATGCCGTGCTGCATTTCGGCACTCATGGCGCACTCGAGTTCATGCCCGGCAAGCAAAGCGGCATGTCGGCCACCTGCTGGCCCGACCGCATGATTGGCGACCTGCCCAACCTGTATCTCTACGCCTCGAACAACCCCTCTGAAGGCACGATCGCCAAGCGCCGCGCCGCCGCCACGCTGATCAGCTACCTGACCCCGCCGGTGGCACAAGCCGGCCTCTACAAAGGGCTGGTGGATCTCAAGCGCCTGCTGGAGCGCTATCGCGGTCTCGAACCCCACGAACAGGCTGAGCGCGACGAACTCAGCGTGATGATCCAGGCCCAGGCCGTGGCGCTGGAAATGGCCGCGGCCGAACCCGCCTGGGGTGCCGACGCACCAGGGTGCATCGCCCGGCTGAACAACGACATCCTCGAAGTCGAGTACACCCTGATCCCGTACGGACTGCACGTGGTGGGTCAGGCACCGAGTCCCGCTGAACGCGTTGACCTGTTGCTGTCATGTGCGGAGGCCTCGCATGGCCTGCGCCCCGACCGTGCCGTGATCGAAGCACTGGTTTCCGGTCAGTCGCCGGAACAAGCCCTGGCCAGCTGCCTCCCCACCCAAGACGCCGAGACACTGGCCTTGCTCAAGGAACTGTCGGCCACCGACCAGTTGATGGCACACGACCACGAGATCGGTGGCATCCTGCACGCGCTGGATGGCAAGTTCCTGCGGCCCGCGCCGGGCGGTGATCTGCTGCGCACACCAGCCATCTTGCCGACCGGGCGCAACCTGCATGGCTTCGACCCGTTCCGCATCCCGAGCGCTTATGCGGTCAAGGACGGCGCGCGGCAGGCCGACCGTCTGCTGAACAAGCACATGGCCGATGGTCACGCCTTCCCCGAATCCATTGCCATGGTGCTGTGGGGCACCGACAACCTGAAGAGCGAAGGCGGCCCGATCGCCCAGGCGCTGTCGCTGATGGGCGCCCAACCGCGCTTCGACAGCTATGGTCGGCTGGCGGGCGCTGAGTTGATCCCGCTGGAGCAGCTGGGACGCCCTCGGGTCGACGTGATCATCACGCTGTCGGGCATCTTCCGCGATCTGCTACCGCTGCAGATCAAGCTGCTGGCCGAAGCTGCGTTCATGGCCGCCAGCGCCGTCGAGCCAGCCGAACGCAACTTCATCCGCAAGCACGCGCTGGCCTACATGGAAGCGCATGGCGGTGACCTCGAAACCGCATCGCTGCGCGTCTTCGGTAACGCCGACGGCGCTTATGGCTCGAACGTCAACAGCCTGGTCGACAACAGCCGCTGGGAGAACGGCGACGAACTCGCCGAAACCTACAGCCGCCGCAAGGGCTTCGCCTACGGTCGCGCCGGCCGTCCGGTGCAGCAGGCCGCTTTGCTGCAAAGCGTGTTGTCGGGCGTGAACCTCGCTTATCAGAACCTCGATTCGGTCGAGCTGGGCGTGACCACCGTCGACACGTATTTCGACACGCTGGGCGGCATCAGCCGAGCGATCAAGCGGGCCAAGACGGTGGCGCAAGGCTCAGATGCCGAGATGGCACCGGTCTACATCGGTGACCAAACCCGTGACAGCAACGGTGGTGGCACCGTGCGCACCTTGACCGACCAGGTGGCACTCGAAACCCGCACCCGCATGCTGAACCCGAAATGGTACGAAGGCATGCTCAAGCACGGCTATGAAGGGGTGCGCCAGATCGAAGTGCACCTGACCAACACCATGGGCTGGTCGGCCACCACGGGGCAGGTGCAGCCCTGGGTCTACCAGCAGCTCGCCGAGACCTTCGTGCTCGACCCCGAAATGCGCGAGCGCCTGGCCAAATTGAACCCGACGGCCTCGGCCCGAGTGGCCAACCGCTTGCTGGAGGCCTCGGAACGCAAGTTCTGGACGCCAGACGACAAAATGCTTGCGGCCCTGCGCCGGGCGGGTGAAGAGCTTGAAGACCGGCTCGAAGGTGTGTTTTCAGAATCTCAAGAAGGAGCTCACGCATGAGCACGATGACGTTTCCCATTCCCGACATCAAGAATCCGGGGGTGCGCAAGAACCTTCGTCTCGACGGCGAGGGCAGCATGCAGGTCGAGCTCGACCCGAACCTGAAAATCGGCACCGCCAAGGTCTTTGCGATTTACGGCAAGGGCGGCATTGGCAAGAGCACCACCTCCAGCAATCTGTCGGCGGCGTTTTCCAAGCTCGGCAAGCGCGTGCTGCAGATCGGCTGTGACCCCAAGCACGACTCGACCTTCACGCTGACGAAGAAGATGCTGCCCACCGTCATCGACGTGCTGGAGACCGTCGACTTCCACGCGGAAGAGTTGCGCGTGGAAGACTTCGTTTTCCCCGGCTACAACGGCGTGATGTGCGTCGAGGCCGGCGGCCCACCGGCCGGCACCGGCTGCGGTGGCTATGTCGTCGGCCAGACCGTCAAGCTGCTCAAGGAACACCACCTGCTCGAAGACACCGACGTGGTGATCTTCGACGTTTTGGGCGACGTGGTCTGCGGCGGGTTTGCCGCGCCGCTGCAGCACGCCGACCGCGCGCTGATCGTCACCGCCAACGACTTCGACTCGATCTTCGCGATGAACCGCATCGTGCAGGCGATCGGCGCCAAGGCCAAGAACTACAACGTGCGCCTGGGTGGCGTGATCGCCAACCGTAGCGCGGCCACCGATCAGATCGACAAGTACAACAACAAGATCGGCCTGAAGCTCGCGGCGCACTTCCCCGACCTCGACGTGATCCGCCGCAGCCGGCTCAAGAAGTCGACGCTGTTCGAGATGGAGTACTCGCCCGAACTCGAAGCGGTGCAAAACGAATACATGCGACTGGCCGCATCGCTGTGGCTGGGCACCGAGCCGATGAATGCGGTGCCGATGAAAGACCGCGACATCTTCGATCTGCTCGGATTTGATTGATCGCTGGCGTCGCTGTCTCGTTGCAGTACCGAAAGATCCCATGAACCCGTTGAGCTACCTCGAACGCCGCGGCAAGATCGAAGACTATTTCGATCGCACCGCCGTGCAGGCATGGGCGCGCCTCACGTCTGACGCGCCAGTGGGGCGCATCCGTGCCACCGTGCGTGCTGGGCGTGACCGCATGCGCGACACCCTGCTGGGCTGGCTGCCCCAAGACATGGCCGGTCTGCGCGTCCTGGATGCGGGCTGCGGTACGGGTGCATTGGCCGTCGAGGCCGCTCGGCGCGGCGCACACGTGCTGGCGATCGACCTGTCTCCGACGCTGGTCGACCTGGCGCGCGATCGGCAGCCTGCCGAGCTGACCAGCGAGTACAGCGTCGGGCGCATCGACTTTCGCTCCGGCGACATGCTTGATGCGGCATTGGGCGAGTTCGATCATGTCATCGGCATGGATTCACTGATCCACTACCAAACCAAAGACGCGGTCCGTGTGGTCGCAGGGCTGGCCGAGCGCACGCGCAAGAGCCTGCTGTTCACTTATGCACCCAGCAACCCGGCACTGATCGTGTTTCGCGCTGTCGGTCGGCTGCTGCCGCGCAGCGATCGCGCGCCGTGGATCGAGCCGGTGGCCGAGTCCACCCTGCACCGCCTGTTGGCGGCCGACCCGGCTTTGCAGGGTTGGACGCGGGGTCGCACACAGCGCATTTCCAGCGGCTTCTACACCTCACAGGCACTGGAGCTGGTGCGGCGATGAGCAGACCGACGCTGCTGGTGCTGCGGGCCAGGCAATGGCTCGACATCGCGCCGCGTTACCTGCCGTTTGCCGATGCGGCAACGACCGAACTGCCGCTGGGCCGGTTGCTGCGCCTGTCGCTGTTCCAGGTGACCGTCGGCATGGCCACGGTGCTGTTGATTGGCACGCTGAACCGCGTGATGATCGTCGAGATGGGCATGGCCGCCTGGCTGGTGTCGCTGATGGTGGCGCTGCCCTTGGTGTTTGCGCCGTTCCGCGCCTTGATCGGCTTCAAGTCCGACACCCACCGCTCGGTGCTGGGCTGGAAACGCGTGCCCTACATCTGGATCGGCACCTGGCTGCAGTTCGGTGGCTTTGCCATCATGCCGTTCGCCTTGATCCTGCTGTCGGGCGACTCGCGCGCCGGGCCGTGGCTGGGTCAGGTCAGCTCGGCGCTGGCCTTCCTGATGGTGGGTGCGGGCATGCAGATCACCCAGACCGCCGGGCTGGCGTTGGCCACCGACATCGCTCCAGCAAGTGCCCGGCCGCGCGTGGTCGCCTTGATGTACGTCATGCTGCTGGTGGGCATGGTGGTCAGTGGGCTCGCCTTCGGTGCGCTGCTGGCCGACTTCAGCCAGTTGCGGCTGATCAAGGTGGTGCAAGGAGCGGCGGCGGTCACGCTGCTCTTGAACCTGGTGGCGCTGTGGAAGCAAGAAGCCCGCAATCCGGCGCGCACTGCCAAGAACCTGCCACGACCCGACTTCAGCGCCAGTTGGCAATCGTTTGTGGGCCAGGGCCGCACGCTGCGCTTCCTGGTGGTTGTCGGCCTGGGCACCGCAGCGTTCAGCATGCAAGACATCATCCTGGAGCCTTACGGCGGCGAGATCCTCAAGCTGACCGTGGGGGCCACCACGGTGTTGACGGCCTTGCTGGCAGGCGGCGCCTTGTTGGCGTTTGGGCTCGCCGCTCGCTGGATCGGTGCAGGCATCGACGCCTTGCGACTGGCGTCGTTCGGCATCTTGACCGGCATCGTGGCTTTTTCAGCGGTGATCTTCGCAGCGCCGCTGGAATCGCCCACCCTGTTTCGTGTCGGCGCGGCCTTGATCGGCTTCGGCGGCGGCTTGTTTGCGGTGAGCACCCTGACCGTTGCCATGAGCCTGGAAAAGCCAGGCCAGATCGGTCTGGCACTGGGTGCCTGGGGCGCTGTGCAAGCCACGGCCGGCGGCGTGGCCATCGCGCTGGGCGGCGCCTTGCGCGATCTCGTCACGCACTTGGCATCGCAAGGCATGTTGGGGAGTGCGCTGTCGGACCCGTCGGTGGGTTACAGCGTCGTGTACCACCTTGAGATCGGATTGCTGTTCGCCACGCTGATCGCGATCGGTCCGATGGTGCGCATGTCAACCGAGCAACGTTTGCATCGCAGTTCGAAGTTTGGGTTGGCCGAATTCCCCGGCTGATCATTTTTTGCGGGTAAGAAGGAGACACATCATGGGTACTGGGGCCATCACCGGCTACATCGACGTCGCACAACTTGTGCTGTACGCGTTCTGGATCTTCTTTTTTGGTCTGGTGTACTACCTCCAGAAGGAAAGCAAGCGCGAAGGCTTCCCGTTGGAAACCGTCTACCCCTCCGGCGAAATGCGCCAGACGCCGGGATTCGTCGGCATGCCCACCCCGAAAACTTTCCTGATGGCGCACGGCGAGTCGGTGACCGTGCCCAACGACAAGGTCTCTCCTCAGACGCTGCACGCCGAGCAGTTGTACCGAATGATCGGTGCGCCGCTGGTGCCCACCGGCAATCCGATGCTCGACGGTGTTGGCCCCGGCGCCTACGCCGACCGAGCCGACGTGCCCGATTACACCTGGGAAGGCGACGCGAAGATCGTGCCATTGCGCATGGCGGCCGACTTCGGCGTCGCATCCAACGACGCCGACCCACGCGGCCTGGAAGTGGTCGGAGCCGATGGTGAAGTGGCCGGCACGGTGCACGACCTGTGGATCGACAAGTCGGAAATGATGTTCCGCTACATCGAAGTCACCGTGCCTGCGGGCGGTGCGACACGCAACGTGCTGCTGCCTTGGAACTTCGCACGCATCAAGTCCGACCATGTCAAGGTCGCCTCGATTCTCAGCCATCAGTTCGCGCAGGTGCCTGCCACCAAGAGTGCCGAGCAGATCACCCTGCTGGAAGAAGAAAAAATCATGGCCTACTACGGTGGCGGCACCCTGTACGCAACGCCGGATCGCCAGGAACCCTTGATATGAAGGTGAACTACGACGGGCACACCCACGAACACGAGTTCGAGCCCGAGTACGGCCTGCCGGAACCGCTGCCCGCCGGGGAGCGCGTGCTGTGGCAGGGCTCGCCGGACTGGCGCGTGCTGGCTCGCCATGTGTTTCATGTGCGCACGCTGACGCTGTACTTCGCTGCGATCCTGATCATCCGCGGCGCTTTCGTGTTGAACGACGGGGGAACCCTGGCGGCTGCATTGAAGGCAGTCGGCATCGCGTTGCCGCTGGTGCTGCTGGCCCTCGGCATCGCGCTCGGGCTGGCGGTGCTGTGCGCCCGCACGACGGTCTACACCATCACCGACAAGCGGGTCACGATGCGCGTGGGTATCGTGCTCAACCTGACCTTCAACCTGCCCTTTGCGCGCATCGCCGGTGCGGGTCTTCGCAAGGTGGGAGCAGACGCTGGCGACATTCCTTTGACGCTGGCGGGCGCCGACCAGATCGCCTTCCTGCACCTGTGGCCGCACGCGCGGCCGTGGCGCTTCGCTAAGGCCGAGCCGATGCTGCGCTGCGTGCCGCATGCCGAAGAGGTGGCACGGGTGCTGGGCCAGGCCTGGTCACAGTCGCGTGGGGTGGACTCGACACCGATGGCGGCGAGTGCACCCGCCGTGTCGCGCCAGCGCGGCTTTGCAGCGGCTGGTGAGCCTCGCCTGTCACAAGGCGCTTGAGATGGTCGAACTCACCGCCACCAACGTCATGCCGCGCAGCGTGTTGCTGACGATAGGCGCCGTGCTGCTGTGCACGCTGATCGCCGTCGCTGCGGTGCGTTGGTCTGGCGCCAGCATCAGCGTGCCTGACGAGGCGGCCGTGGCCGTGCGTGAATTGCGTTTTGAAGACCGTCCCGATGGCAGCGTGGTCGTCATCGACGCCACCACCCAATCCGTGATCCACACCATGACTGGCGAGAACGGCTTTTTCCGCGGCGCCTTGCGCGGCTTGGCGCGTGAGCGCCGCCGCGACGGCCTGGGCTCCGAACAGCCCTTTCAGTTGATCGGCCGTGCCGACGGCAGGCTGACACTGGTGGATCCCGCCACGGGGCAGCGCATCGACCTGGAATCTTTCGGCCCGACCAACGCAGCTGTGTTTGCCCGTTTCATGAACGACCGGCCCACCGCCCATTGAGTCCGCACTACCCCGCACTACCCATCACGCTCGGAGCAGTCAATGAACACCACCACCCTACGCGCCCCCAACGAATCCACCACCACTGCGCTGCAGAACACGGTGCTGACGCCGCGCTTCTACACCACCGATTTCGACGCCATGGACCGGATGGATGTCAGTTCGGTGCGCACGCAGTGGGACGTGCTGATGGAAGAATTTCGCGCCGACTCCAACACCGACCATTTCCAGCGCCCTGACGATATGGTGGGCCAGGACTATTCCTCCTCGCTGCCGCCGGCGCTGTACAAGGAATTCGGTGACTTCCTGATCAGCTCGGTCACCAGCGAGTTTTCAGGCTGCGTGCTCTACACCGAGATGAAGAAGCGCGTGACCAACCCCGACATCAAGGAACTGATGGCGCTGATGGCGCGCGACGAAAGCCGCCACGCTGGCTTCATCAACCAGTGGCTGAAGGATTTCGGGATCGGCGTCGACCTCGGCTTTCTGGTGAAGGCGAAGAAGTACACCTACTTCCGGCCGAAGTTCATCTTCTACGCGACCTACCTGTCCGAGAAGATCGGCTACGCCCGCTACATCGCGATCTACCGCCAGGTGGAGCGCCACCCCGAGCTGTGCTTTCACCCGATCTTCAAATGGTTCGAGCTGTGGTGCAACGATGAATTCCGTCACGGCGAGGCGTTCGCGCTGCTGATGCGCGCCAACCCCAAACTGCTGACCGGCGTCAACAAGCTGTGGATCCGCTTCTTCGTGCTGGCGGTCTACGCCACGATGTACGTGCGCGACCACCAGCGCCCGGAAATGCACGCCGCGATGGGCCTGAACCCAACCGAGTACGACTACCACGTGTTCCGCATCACCTCTGAGATCACCAAGCAGGTGTTCCCGATGACGCTGAACATCGATGACCCGCGCTTTCGCAACGGCCTGGAAACGTTGCGCAAGCTGTCGGTGGCCGCCGATGCCGCACGGGCCCAGGGCGGCATCGCAGGTGTCGTCAAGCGCGCCGGCTACGGTATCGCGGCAGGCTTTACTTTCGTGCGTCTGTATTGCCTGCCGACCCAGCCCAACGAGCTGCCCGTCGACATGCGCGTGGCGCCCGCCTGGTGAGACCCACGCAGCGTCTGAACAGCGAGTCAGCCCCTCCGCCCTAGCGCCCCATGTCTGCCTACCTTTGGCCGATCGCCTACACCCTGTTTCTCTGGTGGTTCAGCACGGGCGTCATCCTCTATTTGAACGGCCTGCCCCGCTGGACGTTCAAGTGGACCATGGGCGGCACCACCTTCGTGCTGCTGATGGCCTTGGTCGGCCTGGGCGCCACCCGCGACGACACCCGGATCACTGGCGCCTACCTGGCCTTCACCTGCGGCCTGCTGGTGTGGGCGTGGCAGGAGGTCGCGTTTTTGCTGGGCTATGTCACCGGCCCGCGGCGCACCGCATGCCCGGCTGACTCCACCGGCTGGCGGCGCGCGGGATACGCCTTCATGGCGGTGCTGCACCACGAACTTGCGCTGGTCATGCTGGGTGCTGCGGTGCTGGCTGCGACGTGGGGCGGTGCCAACCAGACCGGCATGTGGACCTTCCTGATCCTGTGGGTGATGCGACAAAGCGCCAAGCTCAACATTTTTCTGGGCGTGCGCAACCTCAACGAAGGGTTCCTGCCCGACCACTTGAAGTACCTGCAAACTTACTTCACCCGCGCCCCGATGAACCGGCTGTTCCCGATTTCAGTCATCGCATCGACCGTGGTGGCCGCGCTGGTCTGGCACGAAGCCAACGCCGCCGACATCGACCTGTTCCAAATCACCGCGCTGACCTTCGCCGCCACACTGCTGACGCTGGCGGTGCTGGAACACTGGTTCCTGGTGCTGCCGCTGCCGTTCGAAGCCCTGTGGAAC
>JAKFUQ010000025.1 GCA_021732645.1 Rhizobacter sp.
CCCCCACCCAATCCCAGAAGCCGAAGGTGGTGGTGATGCCGAAGGCAGCCGCTGCCTCGACGTTGGTCGTGGTGGCGACGAAATGCCGCGCGGTGTCGGTGCCGCCCCCAGCCTCGAACCAGGCCCGCGCCAGCTGCGCATTGGCCATCGTCTCCTGGGTCGTGAAGGTCTTGCTGGCGACGATGAACAGCGTTTCAGCCGGCTTCAGCCGGCGCAGCACGCTGCTGATGTCGTGGCCATCGACGTTGGAGACGAAATGGAACTGCAGGCCCGGGTGCACGAAGGCATCGAGCGCCGGCACGACCATCTGCGGACCGAGGTCGCTGCCGCCGATGCCGATGTTGACGACGTGGCGGATGCCGCTGGCGGCGGTGTCGCGCACCGTCTCAGCCCAGGCCAGCATGGCGTCGAGGACAGCATGCACCTCGTCACTGTGCGGGCCCTGGCCACGTGGTGCCCGCAACGCCGTGTGCAGCACCGCGCGGTCTTCGGTGGTGTTGATCGCCTGGCCCGCAAACATCGCATCGCGCTGCGCTTCGAGGCCGCATTCGCGCGCCAGGTCGAACAGGAAATGCAGCGTGGCTGCATCGAGCAGGTTCTTCGAGAGGTCGGCAAAAACGCCCGGCGCCTCGAAGCTCAGCGAGGCAAATCGACCCGGGTCGCGCGCGAAAGCCTCGCGCAGATCGAAGGTGCGGCCATGCGCTTCGAAATGACCCTTCAGCGCGGTCCAGGCGGTGGTGCGGTCGCAGCGGATCATGTTGAGTAAGCCCTCACAGGGCGTGAATCAAAGCATCGAGCTTGCCCGCATCGACTGCGAAAGCGCGGATGCCTTCGGCCAGCTTCTCGGTCGCCATCGCGTCGTCGTTGTGTGCCCAGCGGAAGCTGGCCTCGGTATGGCTGACCGGTTCGAGCGCGGCGTTGCGTGCCTCGACGGGATCGAGTCGGCGGGTCACCGGCGCCTCGCTGGCCTGGAGGATCGCGAGCAGCTCGGGGCTGATCGTCAGCAAATCGCAGCCCGCCAGCGCGACGATCTGGCCGACGTTGCGAAAGCTCGCACCCATTACCTCGGTCGCGATGCCGAACTTCTTGTAGTAGCGGTAGATGTGCGCCACCGACTTCACGCCGGGGTCGTTGACGCCCGCGTTCGCGCTTTCATCCCACGCCGCACCTGCCGACTTCTTGTACCAGTCGTAGATGCGACCGACGAAAGGCGAGATCAATTGCACGCCAGCCTCGCCGCACGCCACCGCTTGCGCGAAAGAGAACAGCAACGTCAGGTTGCAATGAACGCCTTCACGCTCCAGCATGCGCGCGGCCTGGATGCCTTCCCATGTTGCGGCGATCTTGATCAGCACCCTCTCGCGGGCTATGCCTTCAGCCTGGTACAAACCGATGAGGCGGTGCGCGCGGGCGAGGGTGGCGGCGGTGTCGAAGCTCAGCCGCGCATCGACCTCGGTCGACACCCGGCCGGGCACGACTTTCAGGATTTCGAGACCGAAACGCACCAGCGTGCGATCGACGATCTCATCGAGGGCAGCGCCGCGGTGCGCGCGGGCGACCTCGGCCAACAGCGGCGCATAGTCGGGCTGCTGCACCGCTTTCAGGATCAGTGACGGGTTGGTCGTTGCGTCGCGCGGCGCAAAGGCGGCCAGCTGCTTGAAATTGCCGGTGTCGGCGACGACCGTGGTGTACTGCTTGAGCTGTTCGAGTTGGTTCATGGGGGCGCTGCTGAGTCAAGCACGCAACATTAGAACCCGAGCCGGTGACGCCAGACGCGTCTGGCACGGTCAGTGCGTCTATCCTTTACGGGCGATCACAGATTACAGCACCCCAGCGAGAGGTCCCTGACGATGTCGTTCGATCTGGTTTTTTTTGGTGGCACCGGCGATCTGACCTGGCGCAAGCTGATGCCGGCGTTGTTTCAGGCGTTTCGCCACGGCAAGCTGCCGCCGGGCGGGCGCATTTTGTCGGTCGCGCGTGACGAGCAAAGCGACGACAAGTACCGCGCCTGGCTGAAAGACCGCTTCCAGGATGTCGAAGGCGGCAAGCGGCCGAGTGACGAGGAATTCGCGCGTTTCGCCGAGTTGCTGCATTACCGCCGCATGGACCTGTCGCAGCCCGCGCACTACGCCGGGCTCAAGCAGTGGATCGACGACCGCGGTGCCGACACCGTGGTGTTGTACCTGGCCACCAGCCCGCACCTGTTCCCACAGATCTGCGAACAACTCGGTGCGGTCGGACTCAACGGTGCCAATGTGCGTGTGGTGCTGGAGAAGCCGCTGGGTCACGACCTCGCCAGCGCGCAGGACATCAACCGCGTCGTGCGTTCGGTGTTCAGCGAAACCCAGGCGTTCCGCATCGACCACTACCTCGGCAAGCCGTCGGTGCAGAACCTGATGGCCCTGCGCTTTGGCAACGCGCTGTTCGAGCCGCTGTGGCGCCGGGAAAGCATCTCCAACATCCAGATCACGTTGGCCGAGAGCCTGGGTGTCGGCACCCGCGGCGACTTCTACGACCGCACCGGCACACTGCGCGACATGGTGCAGAACCACGCGCTGCAGCTGCTCAGCATGGTGGCCATGGAGCCGCCGTCACGCTATGACGCCGACGCCATTCGCGATGAAAAGCTCAAGGTGCTGCGTTCGCTGAAACCCTTCACCGACGACAGCGTCGCGCGCGACGTGGTGCGCGGCCAGTACCGTGCTGGCAGCGCGGCGGGACAACCGGTGGTGGGCTACCTCGACGAGGTCAAGGTGCCGCCTGGAAGCCGCTGCGAAACCTTCGTTGCGCTGCGCACCGAGGTGCAGAACTGGCGCTTGGCGGGCGTGCCCTTTTACCTGCGCACCGGCAAGCGACTGGCGGCACGCGACGCGCAGATCGTCGTCAATTTCCGGCCGACGCCGCACAGCATTTTTCCGGGCGTCAACCGGCCGAACAAGCTGGTGATCAAGCTGCAGCCGGGTGACGGGCTGGAGTTGCATTTACTGGCCGCCAAGGGCACCAGTCAGAACGAAGCGCTGTCGGCGGTGTCGCTCGACCTGGATTTCGACAAGGCATTTCCCGAAACCCGCGTCGGCGCTTACGAACGCCTGCTGCTCGAAGCCATCGCTGGCCGGCTGAACCTGTTCGTGCGCAGTGATGAGCAGGAGCAGGCGTGGCGCTGGGTCGAGCCGATCCTGCAGGCCTGGAGACGCGACGATGAGGCGGGTGGCGGGCCTCGTCCCTACGCGGCGGGAGCCTGGGGCCCGGCAGCGGCCAGCGCGCTGGTGGCGCGCGATGGCTACGCGTGGTCGGAAGAACAGTAAGGATTGCGCGAGTGGGTCAATCGGCAAGTTTGCGACCCACCGCTGGACTCAGGCGGTCGCTGAGGCTTCCTGCACGGGAGCAAAGCCCAGTAACTCGGCCACGCCATACAGGCGCGCCAGCTGGCTCAGCCGTGGAGGTGCACCGCTGAGATGAAACGTTCGGCCGGACTTTTCGGCTAGGCGGCGGCATTCAAGCAGCACCGCCAGTGACGAAGAGTCGAAATGCCCGAGACCAGCGGCATCAATGTCCAGCCGACCTGCCGGCTCACGCGGGATGGCCTCGGCCAGCGGCCGCATCAAGGCCTGCGCATCGGCGAGGTTGATGGAGGCAGGCAGGCTCAACATGGCAAGGTCAGCGTCTACGTCAAACCCATGGCACGCTTACTTGCGCGCCGCCGCGGCCTGGTTGCGCTCGCTGAGCTTGGCGATCAAACCGTCGATGCCGCCCTTGGAGATTTCCTGCGCAAAGCTGTTGCGGTAGTTCTCGACCAGCCAGACCCCCAGCACATTGACGTCGTAGATCTTCCAGCCCACGGTGGGTGATTTTTCGACGCGGTAGTCCAGTTGCACCGGATCGCCGCCACCGCCGCGCACTTCGGTGCGAACAATTTGCTCTTCGTCTGTGGGCAGATTGCGCGAGGGTTTGATGGTGACGGTTTGGTCCTTCACCTGCGCCAAGGCGCCGGCGTAGGTGCGCATCAGCAGGGTCTTGAACTCACTCTCCAGACCCGCCTGCTGCTCAGGGGTGGCCTGGCGCCAGTAGCGCCCCACCGCCGCCGAGGTCATGCGCTGAAAGCTCACGTAGGGAACCACCTTCTCGTCGACCAGCGCGTGAACTTTCTTGGTGTCGCCTGTCTGGATCGACTTGTCAGCGCGAACCGCGTCGAGCAGTTCGTTCGACAGGCGATTGATCAGCTGATCAGGCGTCTGGGCACTGACGGCTGCTGCTGTCGGCGCACTGGCGGTTTGCGCGTGCAGCGTCGGCGCACACAGTGTCAGCAAACCAGCACACACGGCGGCGAGTGTCTTCTTTTGCATCATTTGGCGGTTCTCTCTTCGGTCGACAGGACCGGTATGGTGCGTTGGAGGCAGCGGCGGCTGGAAAGTTCGCTGCGCGCTGCCCACGCCTGCCGGGATGGCCTGTTGTTCTGGCGAGCCTTGTTAGGCCGTGGTGTCAGTTCTTCGTCGCCTCCGGCGGGTTGCCGTCATAGACCTGGTTGCGGCGGCGCTGCAGGAATCCATCGCGCACGAAGATGTACTTGTCGAGCACGATGTCGTCGAGCAGCGCCGAGGCGTCCAGCAAGTTGGCGCGGGTGTTGATCACATTCAGCACGGGCAGCCCGATCGACAACGCGGTGTTGTCGACGAACAGCTGCGGGCCAACGGCCAGGTCCAGTGGCAACGCGACCGAATCACGCGCGGTCGACGGGCCGAGCAGTGGCCAGACCACATAAGGACCCTCGCCAACGCCCCAATGGCCCAAGGTCTGCCCGAAGTCTTCGCTGTGGCGCTGCAAGCGCAATTCAGTCGCCCAGTCAAACAAGCCACCGATACCCAGGGTCGTGTTCATCACCACCCGCATCGTGTTGCTCGCCGCCGCTTCAAGTTTCAGTTGCAACAGGCTGTTGACCGCAGACCATGCGTCATCAAAGTTGTTGTAGAAATTGGTGACTCCGGTCCTCGCAATACTGGGCAACACCGCCTTGTAGCCGGTGGCCACGGGCTTGAGTACGTTTTCGTCCACCGTCTCGTTGAATGCGAACATGCTCCGGTTGAAGCCCTCGATGGGGTCGTTCGCCTGGGCACCGCTGCCGGGTGCGGGCGTGGAAGCGCACCCTTGCACGACCAGCACCAGCGAGGCGCAGGCCATGGCCCTCAGGCCGCTTGGGAACTGGAACCTCATGCTTACTCTCCTGTGGAGGCGTCGGTGGCAGGCTTGCCCTCGGAGGCCTTGTTGAATAAAAACTGACTGATCAGATTCTCCAGCACCACGGCGGATTGCGTCTGCGTGATGACATCCCCCGGCGCGAGATTCTTCTCGTTACCGCCAGGTTCAATTCCGATGTATTGCTCGCCCAACAATCCCGAGGTCAGTATCTTGGCCGAGCTGTCCTTCGGGAACTTGAATTTTTCCTGCAACTGCAAGGCCACACTGGCCTGGTAGGTGCGGTCGTCGAAACCGATGGATTCCACCCGGCCGACCACCACGCCGGCGCTCTTCACGGCGGCCCGCGGCTTCAGCCCGCCGATGTTGTCAAACCGAGCGACGACGCCGTAGGTCGTGTCGAAGTTCAAACTCAACAAATTACCGGCCTTGAGGGCCAGGAACAGCAGGGCCGCCGCACCCAGCATCACGAACAGCCCGACCCACACGTCATGACGAGATGGTTGCAACGTCATTCCCCTTGAAAAACTACACCTGCCATTGAAACAGAAAGATCAGATCGAGAACATCATTGCCGTGAGCATGAAGTCCAGCGCCAACACCGCCAGAGACGACACCACCACCGTCTGCGTGGTGGCCAGCGACACACCTTCGGGCGTCGGCTTGCAGGCGTAACCCTGCCACAGCGCCACGAAAGTCACCGTGACGCCGAACACGATGCTCTTGATCACACCGTTGACCACGTCGGCGTCCCAGCGCACGCCGCTTTGCATCTGCGACCAGAACGCACCGTCGTCGATGCCCAGCAACGGCACGGCCACCAGCCAGCCACCGATCACCCCCACCGCGCTGAACACGGCCGCCAACAGCGGCATCGCGATGAGGCCGGCCCAGAAGCGCGGGGCCAGCACGCGACGCACCGGATCGACGGCCATCATCTCCATGGCCGCCAGCTGCTCACCGGCTTTCATCAGCCCAATTTCTGCTGTCAGCGACGTGCCGGCCCGACCTGCAAACAACAGCGCGGTGACCACGGGGCCCAACTCGCGCACCAACGACAGCGCTACCAGCAGACCGACGGCTTCGGCCGAGCCATAGCGCTGCAAGGTGTAGTAGCCCTGCAGGGCCAGCACGAAGCCGACGAACAGCCCCGACACGCTGATGATGGACAGCGAGCGGTTGCCCACGACATAGGCCTGCTCGATGACCAGCGAAAACCGACGCAGCGCCGCTGGCGTCAACACCACCAGCCGTGCGAACAGGCGCGCGGCCAGACCCAAGCTGGTGAGTTGGCAGCGCACCACCTGCCCGACCGAGGCTGGATGGAGCCAGTTCATCGGCGGGTTCCGGCGCCGAAATCGTCGGCCAGCGACGCGGCGGGGTAGTGGAATTCCACCGGGCCGTCCGGCGACGCGGTGAAGAACTGGTGCACCAACGGGTCGGTGCTGGCGCGGATCGCCGTCGGCGTGCCCTGCGCGACGATGTTGCCGTTGGCAATGAACACGATGTGGTCGGCGATGGCGAAGGTCTCCTCGATGTCGTGCGACACGACGATGCTGGTGACGCCCAGCGCCTGCCCGAGGTCGCGAATCAGCCGCGAAGCGCTGCCCAGCGAGATCGGATCGAGCCCGGCAAAAGGCTCGTCGTACATGATCAGGTCGGGATCGAGTGCGATGGCGCGCGCGAGGGCAACGCGCCGCGCCATACCGCCCGAGACTTCCGACGGCATCAGCTCGCGCGCGCCGCGCAGCCCGACCGCATCGAGCTTCATCAACACCACGTCGCGGATCATCGACTCGCCGAGCTGGGTGTGCTCGCGCAACGGGAAGGCCACGTTGTCGAACACCGACAGGTCGGTGAACAGCGCGCCGAACTGGAACAGCATGCCCATGCGACGGCGCAGTGCGTAAAGCCCTTCGCGGTCGAGGGTGGCGATGTCCACACCATCGAACAACACCCTCCCCTGGACCGGAGCCAGTTGGCGCCCGATCAAGCGCAACAACGTGGTCTTGCCACCGCCCGAGGTGCCCATGACACCGATCACCTGACCGCGCGGCAAGTCGAGGTTGACGTTGCTGAGGATGACGCGATCACCATAGCCGCAGCTCACACCACGCATGGAAACCAAGGTCGGCGATGTTGACGAGCGGGGATCAGGCACAAATAGGCAGAGAGGTCATGGGGCGCAGAGCCAGCGGGTGAGGGGCGAACCCTGCCCGGCGGTCTAAGGATCATAGGGGATGCAGCCGTGATCGACCGATGCCCCCGCCGGGCATCGGTCATCGGTGATCCCCACCGATCGCGCGGATTACCGGCGACGGCGCACCAGCGCGCCCATGAGCGCCAACCCCCCCAGCATCAGCGCGTAAGTTTGCGGCTCGGGAACGGCGGCCGTGACGGCATTGAGTGCGGCCACGCCGGTGTCGGGGAAGTCGGTGAACACGCCATCCACCCCTGCACGGAAGTAGTACTCGATCTCCGCCTGCGGGTCAGCGAAGCCGTAGCCGGATGCATCGTTGCGGAAGGTGTAGGCGTGTACCAGCAGCCCACGGCTGTGGGCCAGTTCGATCACGCCCGTGCTGCCGTCGACACGTCGGTCGTTGAGGGTGAGCGCGCCATCTCCGTTGCGATCAACGCCATCGGCCACCGTCTTCACCAGGTAAGGCTTCCACGGGCCGATGCCATCGGCATAGTCGTTGATGAACTCAAGGCCATCGGCAGTCAGCAGATCGGCGAAGGTGCGCGGATCGTTCGCCACCGTGAAGTCGTAGGGCTGACCGTAGGGCGCACTCAGATCGAGCGAGCCGTCGGGGTTCACATCGTTGGCGTCGATCAATTGCACCAGCCTGATATCGGTCTGCCCGTTGAGGTAGCGCAGGTTGGCCGACTCGAACGACTGGATGAAGACCGGCGCGCCAGCGGCGTTGCCGTACGCTGCATGCAGCTTCGAGACGAGCGCGTCCTCAAAGTACGTCGCCGAGCGGCCTTGAGCCAGCGATTCCTGCTTGAAAAACGTTGAGTGCTTAAGTTCGGGGTAGATGCCGACGTTGCGTGCGGCGGTGCTGCGGCTTTGCGCCAGAGCAATGATCTCGTCGAGCGTTGGAATCTCGAACTGGCCGTTGAAGCTTTGGTCGCGGGCCGCACTCGGCTGCACCGCACGCAGGGTCTTGATCTCGGCCAGGGTGAAGTCGTTGGCGAAGTAGGCCGTCGTCGAAACGCCATCGAGCAGCCGCGTGGAGCGTCGATCCGAACCGAACTTCGTCGCTACGTCGGTTGTGCCGTCAAGCACCGGCTCGTGCCGGGCGATCAGATACCCGTCCTTGGTCAACACCAGATCGGGTTCGATGAAATCAGCCCCCTGATCGATCGCCCGCGCGTAACTCGCAAGCGTGTGCTCAGGCAGGTAGCCCGACGCGCCGCGGTGGCCGATGACCAACGGCGCCTGGCCATTGAGCGTATTCAGGGTCGCAGCCGCAGGTGCTGTGGCGATGGCGCAGGCCACGACAAGTAGAAGCTGGGGCAGATGCCGAGCTTGAGGGACGATGTGTTGCATGCAGGTCTCCGATGTGGTTGAGAGACCGCAGGTTGCTGTACCTGCGTGGCATCGCTGTGTCACCGCGGTGACGGTTGCGTGGCGACGCATGGCCCGCTCGCAGCGGTAACACGGAGTTTCCCGGGATCGGCCCGCGTGGCTGCGCAGCCCGGGCACGCGCGATCAGCGGGGCAGGTCGCTGCGCCCCATCAACGCCGCGTCGATCTCGCGTGCCGCCTGGCGGCCTTCGCGGATCGCCCACACCACCAGCGACTGGCCGCGCCGCACGTCACCGGCGGCAAACACCTTGGCCACGTTGGTCGCGTAGCCGCCCTCATCGGTGCTGGCGCGGGCGTTGCCGCGCGCGTCCTTGTCGACACCGAAAGCCTCCAGCACGCTGGCCACCGGGCTGACGAAGCCCATGGCCAGCAGCACCAGATCGGCCGGGATGATCTGCTCGGTGCCCGGCACCTCGACCATCTTGCCCCCCTGCCATTCGACGCGCA
>JAKFUQ010000286.1 GCA_021732645.1 Rhizobacter sp.
ACAGGCCATAAGCAAACCACCTCTTTGTCGTTGCCCGAGGCGCAGCCCCTCGGAACAATCGGCGGCGCTCACTTCCCGCAACCCCCGCGGCAACCCCGCGACCACGACCCATGAACTTCCAGCAACTCAGAGCGGTGCGCGAGGCGATCCGCTGCGGCTTCAACCTGACCGAGGTGGCAGGGGTGCTGCACACCTCGCAGCCGGGCATCAGCCGGCAGATACGAGAACTGGAAGACGAACTCGGCATCGACATCTTTGTGCGCGCCGGCAAGCGCCTGACTCGCCTGACGCCGCCTGGCGAAGCGGTGCTGCCCATCGTCGAGCGCCTGCTGCTGGATGCCGACAACCTGAAGCGTGTCGGCGATGACTTCAACGCGCAAAGCACCGGCCGTCTGTCAATCGCCGCCACCCACTCGCAGGCCCGCTACGCGCTGCCCACGGTGGTGCGCGACTTCCGTGCGGTCTACCCTGACGTGACCTTGGTGCTGCACCAGGGCTCGCCCAAGCAGGTGGCCGAGATGCTGCTGTCGGGCGAAGCCGACATCGGCGTGGCCACCGAGGCGCTGGCGCATTACGAGCCGCTGGTCGCCCTGCCTTGCTACCGCTGGACGCACAGCGTGGTGCTGCCACCGGGCCACGAACTGCTGAACGTCGAAGGCCCGGTCACGCTGGCGCAGCTGGCACGCCACCCCATCATCACCTACGAAGTCGGCTACACCGGCCGGGCGCACATCGATGACGCCTTTGCGAAGGCCGGCCTGCAACCCCACATCGCGCTCAGTGCGATGGACGCCGATGTGATCAAGACCTATGTGGAGCTGGGCATGGGCGTGGGCATCGTCGCCTCGATCGCCTTCGACCCAGAGCGCGACCGCACCCTGCGCGCACTCGACGCGCGGCACCTGTTCAAGGTCAACCTGACGCGCCTGGCGATACGCCGCGGTACCTGGCTGCGGGGCTATGTCTACGCCTTCATCGAAGCCTTTGCGCCGACGCTGTCACGCCCCGTGGTGGAACGAGCGATGGCCGGGGACCTTGAGCACGACTGAGGCAGGGGGCAGCCCTGAGTTCAAAACAGCCGCCCGTGAGCGCTGCGGTGGGCCGCTGTGTTGCGCTCGTGCCACCATCGAAGCAGTCGTGGGATTGAAGCCTTCGCGTGCGACAACGGTGCCTGCTGTCGAGGGCGTGGGGTGACCGGCGCAGCGAAGTAAAGAAGGAGGCCCGGCCGCAGGCCGACGCCGGGTGACATGAGCGGAGCCGGTCACCCCATGCCCTCGACAGCAGCGCGCAGCTGACAACGTTCTAATTGACGGACTTGATTGCAAATTCGAATCAGATCATCGCCGCCGGATCGGTCAGGTCTTCGGTGAAGCGCCGGATGTGCCGCGGCAGCAGGTGCGAGATCGCGCCGGCATCGAGCGGCAGACGCTCGCGCAGCGCCCGGTACTCCGCTCGCGGCAGTTCGACATCGATGTCGCTGCCATCGTCAATGCGCTTGAATTCCAGCCGCGTGTTCGGCCCGACCGTCAACACCTGCGTCAGTTTGACCGCCACCGACCCGGTTTGCGCCGCCGCGACGATCTGCAACTCGTGCGGCCGCACATAGCTGACATCACCGCTGGCCGCCGCCACGCCCTGCGCATGGTCGAGCCGCCCGTGAAACAGGTTCACGTCGCCCAGGAACTTCAACACGAACGGTGTCGCCGGGTGGTCATACACCTCATCGGGTGTGCCCACCTGCTCGATGCGACCCTGGTTCATCACGACGATGCGGTCGGCCACTTCCATCGCCTCTTCCTGGTCGTGGGTGACGAACACGCTGGTGACGTGCACCTCGTCGTGCAGTCGGCGCAACCAGCGACGCAACTCCTTGCGCACCTTGGCATCGAGCGCGCCAAAGGGCTCGTCGAGCAGCAGCACCTTGGGCTCGACCGCCAACGCGCGGGCCAACGCGATGCGCTGCCGCTGGCCGCCTGAGAGTTGATGCGGGTAACGGTCGGCGAGCCAGTCGAGCTGCACCAGTTTCAGCAGATCGGTCACCTTGGCGGTGATCTCCTTGTCGGACGGCCGGATCGCTTTCGGCCGCACGCGCAGCCCGAACGCGACATTCTCGAAGATCGACATGTGAGCGAACAGGGCGTAGTGCTGGAACACGAAGCCGACCTGCCGCTGGCGCACATCGGTGTGCGTGGTGTCCTCGCCGTGGAACAGCACCGTGCCGGTGTCCGGCGCTTCCAGACCCGCGATGATGCGCAACAGCGAGGTCTTGCCCGAGCCCGACGGTCCGAGCAGCGCGACCAGTTCACCCGACGGGATGTCCAGGTTCAGCTGGTCGCAGACAACGGTCTGGCCGAAGCGTTTGTTGAGGTTGCGGACTTCAATGCTCATGGTGTGCTTTCTGTCATGCCCGTGCGCTGGCCGAGCGCTTTTGGTCTTTGACGCGCTGTTCGACCAGGTACTTCAACACCAGTGTCACCAGCGCCAGCAGCGCCAGCAACGACGCCACAGCGAACGACGCGGCGAACTGGTACTCGTTGTAAAGAATCTCGATGTGCAGCGGCATCGTGTTGGTCTGGCCACGGATGTGGCCCGACACCACGCTGACCGCACCAAACTCACCCATCGCCCGTGCGTTGCACAGGATCACGCCGTACAGCAGCGCCCACTTGATGTTGGGCAGGGTCACGCGCCAAAAGAGCTGCCAGCCGCTGGCGCCCAGCACGCAGGCGGCTTCCTCTTGTTCGGTACCCTGGGCCTGCATCAGCGGGATCAGTTCGCGGGCGACGAACGGGAAGGTGACAAACACCGTGGCCAGCACGATGCCGGGCACCGAAAAGATCACTTTCATGTCGTTGTCGATGAACCAGCGTCCGAACCAGCCCTGCAAGCCGAAGATCAAAACGTAGATCAGGCCGGCGATGACCGGGCTGACCGAGAACGGCAGGTCGATCAGCGTCAGCAACACGTTCTTGCCGCGGAACTCGAACTTGGCGATGCACCAGGCCGCCGCCACGCCGAACACCAGGTTCAGCGGCACGCTGATCGCTGCGGCAATCAAGGTCAGCTTGATCGCTGACAACGCGTCGGGCTCGGTGATCGCCGCCAGGTAAACCTCGACGCCTTTCTTGAACGCCTCGGCGAACACGATCACGAGCGGCACGAACAGGAAGAACGTCAGGAACGCCAGGGCGACGGTGATCAGCAGCCTTCGCACCCATGGCGACTCGGTGGTCACCGCGACGATGTTCGGTGGTGCATTCGATCGGCGCTGTGGCAGGGCGGAAGCAGGTGTGCTCATCGCGTCACCGCCCCTGCCGCGCGCGCGTCCAGGCCTGCAAGGCGTTGATGCCCAGCAGCAACGCGAACGCTGCCACCAGCATCACGCAGGCAATGGCCGTGGCACCCTGGTAGTCGTACTGCTCGAGCTTGGTGATGATGAGCAGCGGCGTGATCTCGCTGACCAACGGCATGTTGCCGGCAATGAAGATCACCGAGCCGTACTCGCCCAGCGCGCGGGCAAAGGCCAGGGCAAAGCCGGTGATCAGCGCGGGTGTCAGGATCGGGAAGATCACTTTGGTAAACGTCTGCCAGCGATTCGCACCCAGTGTGGCCGCGGCCTCCTCGACTTCCTTGTGCAGGTCTTCCAGCACCGGCTGGAGCGTGCGCACGACGAAGGGCAGACCGATGAAGGTCAGCGCCACAAAGACGCCGAGCGGCGTGTAGCTGACCTTGAACGGCAGCCACTGGCCGATCCAGCCGTTCTGCGCATACAGCGCCGTCAACGCGATGCCCCCCACCGCCGTGGGCAACGCGAAGGGCAGATCGACCAGCGCATCGACAACTCGTTTAAAGGGAAATTCGTAGCGCACCAGCACCCAGGCCACGATCAGGCCGAAAAACGCGTTCAGCAAGGCACCGGCCAGCGACGCACCGAAGGTCAGCCGGTACGACGCCATCACGCGCGGCGACGTGACCGCCTCCCAGAACGCGGGCCAGGTCATCGTGGCGGTTTTGAGGAAGGCGGCGCTGAGCGGGATCAGCACGATGAAGCTGACATACAGCAGCGTGAAGCCCAGCGCGAGGTCGAAGCCGGGCAGCACGCTGTGCTGCCGCAGCAGGGTGCGGGACAAGAACACGGTCAGACCCCGCTCACTTCACCAAATAAATCTTGTCGAACACACCACCGTCGGCAAAGTGCGTTTTTTGCGCCTTGGCCCAGCCACCGAACACGTCGTCGATGGTGAACAGATCGATCTTCGGAAAGTTCTTCTCGTACTTGGCGTAGGTGGCCGCGTCGGTGGGGCGGTAGAAGTTGCGCGCGGCGATCTCTTGGCCTTCGGCTGAGTACAGGTACTGCAGATAGGCCTGCGCCACGGTGCGGGTGCCCTTCTTGTCGACCACCTTGTCGACCAGGGTAAGCGGCGGCTCGGCCAGGATGCTGGTGGGTGGGTAGACGATGTCGAACTTGTCGGCGCCGAATTCCTTGAGCGCCAGATGCGCCTCGTTTTCCCAGGCCAGCAGCACGTCGCCGATGCCGCGTTCAGCGAAGGTCACGGTCGAGCCGCGTGCGCCCGAATCCAGCACCGGCACGTTCTTGAACAGCTTGCTCACAAACTCCTGCGCCTTCGCATCGGTGCCACCGGGTTGCTTCAGTGCAAAGCCATAGGCGGCCAGATAGCCCCAGCGCGCACCGCCCGAAGTCTTCGGGTTGGCGGTGATCACGGCGACGCCGGGCTTGACCAGATCGTCCCAGTTCTTGACGCCCTTCGGGTTGCCCTTGCGCACCAGGAAGATGTAGGTCGAGGTGTAAGGTGAACTGTTGTGCGCCAGGCGCTTTTGCCAGGCCAGCGGCAGCACCTGCGCCTTGGCGGCGATTTCGTCGATGTCATACGCCAGTGCCAGCGTGACCACGTCGGCATCGATGCCGTCGATGACCGAGCGCGCCTGCTTGCCGGAGCCGCCGTGCGACTGCTTGACCGTGACCACGTCACCGGTCTTCGCCTTCCAGTGCTTGGCAAACGCGGCGTTGTACTCCACGTACAGCTCGCGGGTCGGGTCGTAGGACACATTGAGCAGGGTGACCTCCTTGGCCTGGGCGGCGAAGGTGGCCGCAGCCACGGCTGCTGCCAGCAAGGAACGACGGGTGAGGCGGGCGATGGACATGACGAGGATTCCTGGTGGGTCGGCGGTGTGACGAAAGATGCCGTGAGGACAGCGCTGCGGCCATCGTAGGCAGCCCTCTGCTCGTCGAAAACGAAGCGATTCGCGCTTACTTATGCGGAAATCGCCTGTTCCGGCCCCGCCTGCCTGGGCGCCGGAAGCCGCCCAGCGGTCAGCCGATCACTTCAGCGCGGTGGCCACTTCGACGCCCGGCGCGTGGCTTTCGAGCCGCGCCGTCAACCAGGCGGTGACGGTCGCGGCATCGGCCGGTTTGGCATACAGGAAGCCCTGCAACGAGGTGCAGCCCATGGCCTTGAGGATGTCGGCCTGGGCCTCGGTTTCAACCCCTTCGGCGACCACGCGCAGGCGCAGGCTTTTCGACATCGCGACGATGGCTTTCGCCAGTTCGCGGTCATCGGGATCGGTTTCCAGGTCGCGCACGAACGAGCGGTCGATCTTGACGCTGTCGACCGGGAAGCGCTTCAGCTGACTGAGACTGGAGTAGCCTGTGCCGAAGTCATCCACGGCGATGCGGATGCCCAGCGCCTTCAGCCGCGTCAGCACCTCCAGCGTGGCCTCGGGGTCGGCCATCAGGGTCGATTCGGTGATCTCGAAGGCAAGCTGGGCGCCTTCGACGCCGGTGGATTGCAGGGTGGCCGCCACCTTGTCGACAAAGCCCGTATCCGCCAGTTGCACGGGCGACACATTGACCGCGATGGTGAGGTGGCCCAGGGCGGTGCCGCGCCAGGCACGCAGCTGCTCGCAGGCCTGGCGCAGCATGGCCGCGCCCAGCGGCACGATCAGGCCGCTTTCCTCAGCCACGGTGATGAAGCCGAACGGGCCTTGCAGCCCGTGCTCCGGGCGGTCCCAGCGGGCCAGCGCTTCCAGTGCCACCGGCAGGCCGCTGGCCGCGTCGATCACCGGCTGGTAATGCGCAATGAACTGCCCTTCGCCCAGGCCACGGCGAATATCGGCTTCCAGGCGCAGCCGGGCGGAGGCCGCTTGATCGACCTCCTTCGAGAAGAACTGGTAGCGGTTGCGGCCTTCGCGCTTGGAGCGGTACATCGCCGCGTCGGCGTGCTTCATCAGTGTTTCGGGGTCCTCGCCATCGCCCGGGTAGACCGCGATGCCCAGGCTGATGCCGACATTGACCTCGGTGCCCTCGAGCATGCAGGGCACCGCCACCTCACGCAGGATCTTCTTGGCCACCTCACCCACGTCATCGGGGCCGTTGATTTCCGACAGCAGCATCACGAATTCATCACCGCCCAAGCGGCACACGGTGTCGCTGCCACGCAGCGTGCCGGTCAGCCGCTGCGCAATGGTTTTCAGCAGCTCGTCGCCGACCGCATGGCCCAGCGAGTCGTTGACATGCTTGAAGTGGTCGAGGTCCATGAAGATGACCGCGAAGCGGCTGCGGCGCCGCTGGGCGTAATGGCAGGCCTGATGGACACGGTCGAGGAACAGCACACGGTTGGGCAAATCGGTCAGCCCGTCGTGGTGAGCGAGGTAGGCCAGCCGCTGCGACAGCGCACGCGCGTCGGACACGTCCTGGATCACCATCACCGCGCCCAGCAACTGCCCACTCTTGCCCAGGATCGGCGCGACCGAGTTCTGCACGCCATATTCCTTGCCGCGGCGGTCGCGCAGCACGGCTGTGCGTGAAGCGCCGTCGATCCGCTTGCCCAGCTGGCTGTTGTCGATCGGGCTCGCCAGTGGCGCTCCCGTGAGGTGGTCGAACATATGCACCACATCGCTGAAGGCGAGCCCCTGGGCCTCACCCAGGCGACGCCCTACCAGTTGCTCGGCCACCGGGTTCAGGTAATTGATGCGACCGTGGTCGTCGGTGGTGATCACACCATCACCGATCGATTGCAAGGTGACCTCGATGCGCTCCTTCTCCGCCGTCAGCTCCTGGGCCAGGCGCTTTTGCTCGGTGACGACCTTGATCACAGACATCGAGCGCAGTGGCTTGCCGTAGGCATCGCGCAGCCAGATCGCGGACAGTTGCACATCCAGGATCTCACCGTTCTTGGCGACCATCTGGTAGTCCTCATCGCGCAGATAACCCTGCTCGACGAATCGCGGGATCACCGTCTGTTCAGCGTACCGCCGCGACTCGGGTGTCATGAAATCGATCGAGCGGCGGCCCAGCACTTCCGAGCGCTCGTAGCCCATGCGGGCCAGCCACTCGTCGTTGACGCTCAACAGGTGCCTGCTGAGGTCCACCGAATGCATCATCACCGGGGCTTTCTCGTACAGCGTGCGAAAGTCGTCCTCGCGCTGGGCCAACTCGACCACGCTGTGCTGAATGCGCTCCAGGGTCGCCGCGAGCAGCAAGGGCGGCAGCAGCACCAGCAACAGAGGCAGATAGAACAGGCCTTGATGAACCGGCTGGATGCTCATCAGCGGCAGGAACGATCCCTGGGCGATCAGCATCGCCACCGACAGCGAGCACAGCATCACCCCGAGCGAAGCACCGGCGAAGCGTCCGACGGCGGCCACCAGCACCAGCGCGATCGAGATGTAGACGTAAGGGTGCGGCAGCGAGGTCGGCACGGTCAGCGAGATGCCCACCATCAGCGCCAGCGCCAGCAACACCGACGCACGCCGCAGGTCGGCCCACAGCGGCCCCCACCCGCGGGCTGCCAGCAGCAGGCCCAGCGGCAACAGCGCCACCCCACCGATCGAGCTGCCTTCGAACCACGAGAGCCACAGCGTGTCGAAGGTGCCCAAGTCGCTGGCGGCGAGCAAACCGGCGGCCAACAACCCGCCGATCAAAGCCGGCACGACACTGCCGAGCAGCAAGGCCAGCAGCAGCATGCCGGGGCGGCTGATGCATTCAGCGGCCACGCAGTAGCGGCGCAGCAGCATCGCACCGATGATGATTTCCACCGTGTTGGCAACGATGAACTGCAGCGCCAACAGCAGCGTGTCGCCGAACATCACGTTGGCCCCCAGGTTGCCAAGTGCCGCAGCAGCCAGCAGCAGCGGCCAGTGCTTGCCCGGTCGTGCGTGCAGCAGCACCACCGCCGCGGCATTGGCGTACCAGAGTGTGGCGATGCCACCCGTGCGACGCGACAGGTAAATCGCGACCACGGCCAGGGCCAGGTACAGCAAGGCGGTCAGCGCCGCCGTGAGGGCCAGCGACTTCGGCAGCCAGGGGATAGGCGCGGGTGCAGCCGCCAAGGGATCAGCCGGAGCGGCTTCAGCGGGCGGCGGGAGTGGAAGTGAGGCCATGCAACGCCAGCGGTTTGCTTCATTCAGCCTGGCGATACAGAGACGAAGCACGGCGCAGGCTGATGCCCATGAATTCGCACAGGCCGCCACCATGCGCCCGCCTGCGTCGCGATTGTGTGCCGAGCCCTGACCCGCTACCCACTGAATTGCAGCGTGAAATCAGCCCCTTTCCGCGCTGGGGGTCAGTGTCACAGGTACAGCGCCAGCACCTCCGTCACCACGCCCTCCCACACCACCGGGATGGCCAGCAAGGCGCTGGCCCCGATGGCGGCCGCCGCGGCGGCCGGTGCGCCCTCCTCGGCCGCCGGGTGCTCGCTGATGACCGGCACGCCCTCGCGCCAGGCCTGCGCGATCGAGCCGCGCGACAAGCGGCCGTCCGCGGCGACCGGCAACGTGGCCGCCACGCTCGACCGCCCACCGTGCAGTTCGCTGAAAGCAAAGTCACGGCGCAACGACGTGCGCGGGCCATCGGCCACCCAGCGCTCGATGCGCTGCGCCAGCGGCAGCTGCGCACCGGCCAGAAAAGTGACGACATGGCAGTCATCGAGGCGCGACCCCACCGGCAGCGCCAACCCGCGCAACAACCCGGCCTGCTGGGCATATTCGGCGCGCAGGAAGCGCCCCGGTGCGCCAGCCAGGTCTTCCAGGAAAACGCATTCGCCACGCTGCCAGGCCAGGCCCGGCAGACCACAGCCACGCGGCAGGTAGGTGTCACGGGACATCGCCTCGAAGTCCTGCATGCCAGCGCCATAGGCGCCGTCGGCC
>JAKFUQ010000228.1 GCA_021732645.1 Rhizobacter sp.
CCGAGCTTGTCGATTTCGTCGAGCAGGAACAGCGGGTTGCGCGTGCCGACCTTGCTCAGGCTTTGCAGCACCTTGCCAGGCATTGAGCCGATGTAGGTTCGCCTGTGCCCACGTATTTCAGCTTCGTCGCGCACGCCGCCCAGCGCCATGCGCACGAACTTGCGCCCAGTCGCGCGGGCCACGCTCTGGCCGAGTGAAGTCTTGCCCACGCCAGGCGGCCCCACCAAGCACAGGATGGGCGACTTCACCTTGTCGACACGCTGCTGCACCGCGAGGTACTCCAGGATGCGGTCCTTGACCTTGTCGAGGCCGTAGTGGTCTTCGTTGAGCACGCTTTCCGCAAACGCCAGATCGTGCTTGATCTTGGTCTTCTTCGTCCACGGCAGGTTCACCAGCGTGTCGATGTAGTTGCGCACCACCGTCGCCTCGGCCGACATCGGCGACATCAGCTTCAATTTCTTGTATTCGGAATCGGCCTTCTTGCGCGCCTCTTTGGGCATCTTGGCGGCGATGATCTTCTTTTCCAATTCCTCCATGTCGGCGCCTTCTTCGCCGTCACCGAGTTCCTTCTGGATCGCCTTGACCTGTTCGTTCAGGTAGTACTCGCGCTGGCTTTTTTCCATCTGGCGCTTGACACGACCACGGATGCGCTTTTCCACTTGCAGGATGTCGACTTCGTGTTCTAGCTGTTCGAGCAATTTTTCCAACCGCTTGTCGACCGCAAACAGGTCGAGCACTGACTGCTTGTTCTCCAGCTTCAACGGCAAGTGCGCGGCGATGGTGTCGGCCAGGCGGCCTGCGTCGTCAATCCCGGCGATCGAGGTCAGGATCTCCGGCGGGATCTTCTTGTTGAGCTTGACGTACTGGTCGAACTGCTGAGTGACCGCACGGCGCAGAGCCTCGATTTCCGGTTTGGTGTCGACTTCGGGCAGCGTCGGGGTGACTTCAGAGACGAAGTACTCGCCGTTGTCGGTGATGCTGTGGGTGTGGGCGCGCTGCAAGCCTTCGACCAGCACCTTGACCGTGCCGTCGGGCAACTTGAGCATCTGCAAAATGGTGGACACGCAGCCCACGTCGAACATGTCGTCGGGCTTGGGCTCGTCCTTGCCAGCCGCCTTCTGCGCGACCAGCATGATTTGCCGACCCGCCTCCATGGCCGACTCGAGGGCCTTGATTGACTTGGGGCGGCCCACGAACAAGGGAATCACCATGTGCGGGAACACGACCACATCGCGCAAAGGCAGCAGTGGCAGCGTGATTTGTTCGGCAGGCAGCAGGGGATGTCCGGACATGTAAACCTCTCTTTCTCAAACCCATCTAGGGTTTGAGCACTCAATTGCAAGGGGCGGCGCGGGAAGTGTCACCCTGCGCTGCAGACCGGATTCAATTCAGGCGCTGGCCTTTGCCTGCTCGCGGTAGACGATCAGGGGCTTCGCGTTGTCATCGATGGTGTGCTCATCAAGCACCACCTTGACCACGCTTTCAAACGATGGCAGATCAAACATGGTGTCGTTGAGTGCTTGCTCCATGATCGAACGCAAGCCGCGTGCCCCGGTCTTGCGGGCCAACGCCTTGCGCGCAATGGCGGCCAGCGCCGACGGACGAATTTCCAGGTCGACGCCGTCCATGCTGAACAACTTCTGGTACTGCTTGACCAGCGCATTCTTCGGCTCGGTCAGGATCTGCACCAGTGCGTCTTCGGTCAACTCGCCCAGCGTGGCCATCACCGGCAGGCGACCGACCAGTTCCGGGATCAAGCCGAACTTGATCAGGTCTTCGGGCTCGGCTTCACGGAACACCTCGCTGACCTTGCGATCGGCCTTGCTTTTCACATTGGCGGCAAAGCCGATGCCGGATTTCTCCGACCGGTTCTGGATGACTTTTTCCAGCCCGTCGAACGCGCCACCGCAGATGAACAGGATGTTGGTCGTGTCGATCTGCAAAAAATCCTGATTCGGGTGCTTGCGCCCGCCCTGCGGCGGCACGCTGGCCATCGTGCCTTCAACCAGCTTGAGCAAAGCCTGCTGCACGCCCTCGCCCGACACGTCGCGGGTGATTGACGGGTTGTCGGCCTTGCGGGAAATCTTGTCGATCTCGTCGATGTAGACGATGCCGCGCTGTGCTTTCTCGACTTCGTAGTTGCAGTTCTGCAGCAGCTTTTGAATGATGTTTTCAACATCCTCGCCGACGTAGCCGGCTTCGGTCAGCGTGGTGGCATCAGCGATCACGAAAGGCACGTTGAGCAGTCGAGCCAGTGTTTGCGCCAGCAAGGTCTTGCCAGAGCCGGTGGGGCCGATCAACAAGATATTGCTCTTCGACAGCTCGACCTCGTCCTTGTGGTGGCTCATGTGCTTGAGCCGCTTGTAATGGTTGTAGACGGCCACCGCCAACGTGCGCTTCGCGGGCTCCTGCCCGATCACGTACTGGTCGAGACTGGCCTTGATGTCGCTCGGGATGGGCAGGTCGGACTTGGCCGCCTTGGGGTCGACAATTTCGGCCGGGACTTCGTCGCGGACGATGTCGTTGCACAGCTCGATGCATTCGTCGCAAATGAACACCGAGGGGCCCGCGATGAGCTTCTTGACCTCGTGCTGGCTCTTGCCGCAGAAGGAACAGTACAAAACTTTTTCGCTTGAAGAGCCTTTTTTGTCGGCCATGAGGAAGTGCTACCAGTGGGCGTTGGGGCTGTTTTGATAATAGAACAAACAGAAACGGGGCCTAGCGTTGAAGAAAGGCCCCGTTGGCTGCATTGATCGGGCGGTAGGCGCCGCTCAGGAACGCTTGGAAATCACCTGATCGATCAGGCCGTAGTCCTTCGACTCCTGCGCGGACATGAAGTAGTCACGCTCCGAATCGGCACGAATTTTCTCGATGGGCTGGCTGGTGCGTTCGGCCAAGATCTGATTCAGACTTTCGCGCAGCTTCAAGATCTCGCGCGCCTGGATCTCGATGTCGGTCGCTTGACCCTGCGCTCCACCCGAGGGCTGGTGAATCATGACCCGCGAGTTGGGCAAGGCGAAGCGCTTGCCCTTGGTGCCGGCGGCCAGCAGGAATGCCCCCATGCTGGCAGCGATGCCCATGCACAGCGTCGACACATCTGGCTTGATGAAATTCATGGTGTCGAAGACCGACAAACCGGAGCTGACCGAGCCGCCCGGCGAGTTGATGTAGAGCGAAATGTCCTTGTCCGGGTTTTCGCTTTCCAGAAACAGCAGCTGCGCAACCACAACGTTGGCCGACTGATCATTCACGGGGCCGACCAGAAAGATCACCCGCTCACGCAACAGGCGCGAATAGATGTCGTAGGCCCGTTCGCCACGGCCCGATTGTTCGATGACCATCGGCACCATGCCCAGGCCTTGCGTGTCAAGTGCGCTCATACGCTGTGTCCTTGTTGTCCGTGTGATGTGTGCTTCGACGAGCACCTAGCGATGAATTATGTCGTCACATGCACCGCCGCCAAGACACCCCGCCATGAACAAGGGCACCGGCTTTGCAGCACGGTGCCCCGACGGTGAGCCTGATCAGCCTCAGGTGGCCATCAAATCGTTGAAAGCCAGGGGCTTGTCGATCACCTTCGCGCGCGTCATCACGAACTCGGCAACGTTGCTTTCGACGACCGCCGCCTCGACGTCCGCCATGCGCTGGCGATCGCCCAGGTAGTAGGCGACGACTTCGGCTGGCTTCTCGTAGCTTTTGGCCAGTTCCTGGATGTGGCTGTGAAGCTGGTCTGGCTTGGCTTGCAGGCTGTGTTGCTGCACCAGTTCGCCAACCACCAATCCCAGACGCACCCGACGCTCGGCCTGCGGTAAAAAGACCGAGGGCGGGATTTGATCCTTGGTGATGGCGCTGTTGCCCCGCTGCTTCATTTCCGACACGGCGTTCTCAAGCAGGCGATTCAACTCGTCGTCGACCAGCACCTTGGGCACGTCGAGCTCACTGTGCTTGATCAGGGCTTCCATCACCGACGCCTTGTTGCGCACCTGGATGCGGTTGTTGACCTCGCGTTCAAGGTTGCTGCGCACATCCTTGCGCAGGCTCTCCAGCGAGCCGTCCGCAATGCCCAGGGAGCGCGCGAATTCGTCGGTCAGCTCGGGCAGGTTGGACTGCTCGATCACCTTGATCGTCACCAGAAAATCGGCCTCTTTGCCCGCAACTTCCTTGCTCTGATAGTTCTCTGGAAACGTCAACGGGAAGGTCTTCGATTCGCCGACCTTCATGCCGCGGACGGCCTGGTCGAAGGTTTCCAGCATCTGCCCTTCACCGATCACGAACTGGAAGTCGGTCGCCTTGCCGAACTCGAAGGACTCGCCGTCGAGCTTGCCTTCGAAGTCGATGGTCACACGGTCGCTTTCGACAGCGCTTTCGTCGGCCCCGCGCACGGCGAACGTGCGACGCTGCTTGCGCAAGATGCCCAGCGTGCGATCGATGGCCGCTTCGTCAACCTCGGTGGTGAAGCGATCCACCTCAGCATCATCGAAGTTGCCGATCTTCACTTCGGGAAACACTTCAAACAGCGCGTCGAACGTCAGCTGATTGGCGTCGCCTGTGTTCTTCTCAATCAGTCTCGGCGCACCTGCAACACGCACGTTGGCCTCAGACGTGGCGCGCGCAAATGCCTTGCCCAGGCTGTCATTGATGACCTCGTTTTCAACCGTCCGGCCAAAGCGCTTGGACATCACACTCATCGGCACCTTGCCAGGGCGGAAGCCGTCGACCTTGGTGGTGCGGGTGAGCTGCTTCAAGCGGGCATTCGTCTCGCCGTTGATCGTTTCGGCAGACACGGACAGCGTGATGCGCCGTTCCAGCTTTTCGAGGGTTTCGACGGTCACTGTCATGATCTGAGAGCTTTCTATGAACGTTGAGTTGTGGCTGGTGCGCGGGGCGGGACTCGAACCCGCACACCATTGCTGGCGTCAGGACCTAAACCTGGTGCGTCTACCAATTTCGCCACCCGCGCGGGGCCATTTCAAACCTCAGGAGCGCGCGCTTGCATCAGACGCGAGTTTGCGCACACCGCGGAAAGCCCGCGAGTTTAACCGTGAGCGCGGCGGCTGCATGGACAATACGCGGTGTGAGCGTTGAGCACTACGAAAACTTCCCCGTTGCGTCCTGGCTGTGTCCCGCCCCGCTGCGGGGTTCGGTCGCAGCCATCTATTGGTATGCACGCACTGCCGACGACATCGCCGACGAGGGTGACGCGCTGCCAGCCCAGCGCCTGGCAGACTTGGCCGCCTTCCGCGCCGACTTGATGGCTGTCGCCGCCCGCGGCACCCCATCGCCGCGCTGGCAGACGGTGTTCGCACCACTGAGCGTCGCGATCGCGCGCCACCATCTGCCCATCCATTTGCTCGACGATCTCCTGCGCGCCTTCGAACAAGACATCGTCAAGACGCGCTACCTCGATCGTGCCGAGGTGCTGGACTACTGCAGCCGGTCGGCCAACCCAGTCGGCCGACTGCTGCTGCATCTTTACGGTGTCAGTGACGCCGAATCGCTGGCGCAGTCGGATGCGATCTGCACCGCCTTGCAGCTGATCAATTTCTGGCAGGACGTGGGCATCGACACCGCCCGCGACCGCCTGTATCTGCCGCTGGCCGACATCGCATCGCACGGCTTGTCGGTGGAATCGCTGCTGGCCCGCGAGGACAGCCCGGCCTCGCGCGGCCTCATCGCCGAGATGACGGCCTGGGGCCGCGATCTGATGCTGCAAGGAGTGCCGCTGGTGCATCGCGTGGCCGGGCGTGCCGGCTGGGAGCTGCGCCTGGTGGTGCAAGGCGGGCTGCGCATTGCCGACAAGATAGAACAGATGGACCACGCCACATTGCTGCAGCGCCCGCGCATTGGCAAGGCCGACGCCCCACTGCTGCTGTGGCGCGCCGCCCGGATGCGCGCCCCCTCGACGACCTTGACCCGAAAAGCCGCATGACGCCAGAACAACAGTACGTGCAAGACAAGGCCGCCAAGAGCGGGTCGAGCTTCTACTACGCCTTCCTGTTCCTGCCACCGCCGCGGCGCGCAGCGATCACGGCGTTCTACACCTTCTGCCGCGAGGTCGACGATGTGGTCGACGAGACCAGCGATGCCGGCGTCGCCGCCACCAAGCTGGCCTGGTGGCGCGGTGAGGTCGCCAGTGCCTTTGCCGGCCGACCCAGCCATCCAGTGATGAAAGCCTTGATGCCACACACCGGGCCTTTCGCGATCGAGGCCAGGCACTTGCAGGCGGTGATTGATGGCTGTCAGATCGACCTGGAACAAACCCGCTTCCTCGACTTTCCGGGCCTCGCCCGCTACTGCCATCTGGTGGCCGGCATCGTCGGCGAGGTGGCATCGAGCATCTTCGGGCGCAGCAGCGAGGCCACGGTGCAATACGCCCACAAGCTCGGGCTCGCGATGCAGCTGACCAACATCATCCGCGACGTGGGCGACGATGCGCGCCGCGGGCGCATCTACCTGCCGGTGGCCGAGCTGCAGCGCTTCGACGTGAAGGCCAGCGAGCTGCTGCTGCGCACCCCGCCCTACGGCTACAGCGACCGCTTCAGCGCGCTGATGCGCTTCCAGGCCGAGCGAGCGCACCGAACCTACGACGAAGCAATGGCGCTGCTGCCAGAAGTCGACCGCCTGCCGCAAAAGCCCGGGCTGATGATGGCCAACATCTACCGCAGCCTGCTGCGCGAGATCGAGGCCGACGGCTTCCAGGTGCTGCACCAACGCACCTCGCTGACACCGGTGCGCAAGTTGTGGATCGCGCTGCGCACCCACTGGCAGGGCCGCTGATTGGACAGCGCACCGGCAGGCCGCCGGCTGGCGGTGATCGGCGGAGGCTGGGCAGGCCTCGCCGCGGCCATCGAAGCCACCACGCTCCGCGACCAGGTGACGCTGTTCGAGATGGCGCCCACACTTGGCGGGCGGGCGCGCAGTGTGAGCCGCGTGGAGCCGGCGCTGGACAACGGCCAGCACATCCTGATCGGTGCTTACGCCGACACGCTGCAGCTCATGCAGCAGCTCGGCATTGACAGCACTGCGGTGCTGCTACGAACCCCACTGACGCTGGTCGATGCACGCGGTGTCGGGCTGCGCTTGCCCAGCGGTCCACCCGTCCTGGCGTTCGCCCGAGGCGTCTGCGCCCACAGTGGTTGGACGCTGCGCGAGCGCACGGCGCTGCTGCTGAAAGCGCTGTACTGGGCCAGCATCGGCTTCAGCTGCCGAGCTGAGCTGACCGTCAGCGCCCTGTGCTCGGACCTGCCACGGGCAGTGCAACGCGACTTGATCGAACCGCTGTGTGTGTCGGCGCTGAACACGCCCGCGGCCGAGGCCAGCGCGCGCGTGTTCCTGCGCGTGCTGCATGACGCGATGTTCTCCGGGCCAGGTTCGGCTGATCTGTTGCTGCCGCGCCAGCCGATGGGGGATCTGCTGCCCGAACCGGCCCGGCAATGGCTGGCGCAACGTGGTGCCCGCGTACTCATGTCGCACCGCGTCATGGAACTGCAGGCCGACGGTGTGCGCTGGCGGGTCGATGGCGAGCCATTCGACGGTGTGGTGCTGGCCTGCACCGCCGGCGAAGCCGGCCGGCTTGCCCGTGCCCACGCCCCGCTGTGGGGTCGCTGCGCTGCCGCGCTCTGGTACGAGCCCATCGTCACCGTGTATGCCATGTCGGCCGGCACCCGACTGCCGCAGCCGATGACCGTGCTGCGCGCCGATGCACCACACAGTCCGGCGCAGTTCGTGTTCGACCACGGCTGGCTCAGTGGCCGAGACGGCCTGCTGAGCTTCGTCATCAGTGCCGCCGAGCCCTGGGTCGAGACCGGCATCGAGGCCACAGCGCAGGCCGTGTTGGCCCAAGCGCAGGTGCAGCTTGCGGGGCAGCTTCGAGGTGCACTGCAGACACTTCGGGTGTTCAACGAAAAACGCGCCACCTTCCGTTGCAAGCCGCGCCTGCAGCGGCCGCCAGCACGCATCACCACCGGCCTGATGGCCGCAGGCGACTACGTCGAAGGACCCTACCCGGCCACGCTCGAAGGCGCGGTGCGGTCAGGCCTGCATGCGGCACGGACCTGGCGCGGCAGCCAAGGGCAAGGCTGAACAAGTCCGTCCAGGCAACGAGCGCAACGATCAGAAATCACTGCACTCAGCGCAGCGGGAACGGCGCTGCCAACGGCTCACCGATGAACAGCCCCTGCTGCGGCCAGGCCACGCTTTTCCAGTAGGCCTCGATCAGCGACGCGCCCTGCACATAGTGCAGTAGCACCACCTGCGGGTGCGGAAACTTCTGCGGATGCGAGCACGGTTCAGACACCGTGCCGTAGCTGCCGGTGGCCCCCGATGCGATCCACTCGAGTGCGCTCATCTGTCCCGACTTGCCGTCGAGCCGACCACCGACCGACGTGAGGTGGTCACCCAGGCCGCCGGGCATCCAATGCAGCGTCTGCAGCTTGTCGATGTGGGTGAGCCCGGTTTGATACAGCAACAAGCGCTCGGCACCTTCGAGCACATTGGACGACGCCACGTGGATCTCGACGCCAACATCCCTGACCCGTCCCGCCGCGGGAAAAAGCGGCGCTCGCGCGCTGCGCGCCTTGTCCGAGGTGATGAGGTAATGCGCATGCACCGGGGGCGCGCCGCGCAGACCCAGCGTGCCATCGGACGCCACCCCACGGCGGATCAGGGCTTGGGCCATGTCGACGTTTTTTGCAGCGATCAGCATCGATGGCCGCCACCGCAAATCGGCGTAAGGACGCACCGAGGCGGAATTGAAGTAGGGCGACATGCGCGATGGCGCGCACGACTGCTGACACAGGCCCGCGTCGTAGCCGAGGGCGAGCGCACCGGTGATCGAATTGCAGCCCACCGCATAGGGCTCGTTCCACGCCAGCGCCAGCGCCTGAATGTCCGGGCCGAAGGCCTCGTCGATGCGCGCTTGCAGCACC
>JAKFUQ010000172.1 GCA_021732645.1 Rhizobacter sp.
CCTTGACCACCACGCCCCCCATCCCCGAACCCTCCACCACCGCCATGCTGGCTCTCGGCATAGGCGCACTGGCTTTCGCGCGCCGTCGAAAAATCCGCTGACCTGCGCGCCCCACAGCCGCAACCTGTTCCAAACGAACGGGCCTCGCAGTGCGAGGCCCGTTCGTTTTCCAAGTGGGAGGATTCGGCTGTGATTGCCAAACCGTCAGACTCGCTGTACAACTAACAGTTGTTATTCGATAGGCGAAGGAAATTCTCATGCCCACCAGTGTTGCCCTCGGTCTTCACTTCGAGCAGTTCGTCAAGATGCAGTTGGCCTCGGGCCGCTACAACAACACCAGCGAGGTGGTGCGCGATGGTTTGCGCTTGCTCGAAGACCAGGAAGACCTGCGCCGCGCCAAAACCGAATGGCTGCGTGCCGAGCTTCAAAAAGGCGTGGCCAGCGGCCCATCGGCCCCGCTCGACATGGCGCAAGTCAAGGCCGAAGGGCGGCGTTTGCGGGCCAAGCGACGCGCTGACTTGGGCGCGTCCGGCCCCGCAGACCAGCCCGCTTAGCCGTGGCGCAAGTTCACAGAAGAGCGCTCGCCTTTTCTGATCTGGCGGAAATCTGGTCCTTCATCGCCGACGACAGCGTTGCCGATGCAAATCGATTTTTGGCGACGCTGGACGCCAAACTGGCACGGCTGGCGACTCAGCCGCTGATGGGGCGGCAGCGCGACGAGCTGATGCCCGCCTTGCGCAGCTTTCCGTTCCGGCGTTACGTGGTGTTCTTTTTGCCGCTGCGGGACGGCATCGACATCGTTCGCGTGCTGCACACCGCACGCGACATCTCGGTCGCCGACTTCGGGCCCGACAGCGGCGGTGAATGACGGCAGAAAGCGAAGCCGCAGTGCGACCGTTTTGGTCTGGCCTACCCCCGTGAACAGGGGATTGAAAATTTACCCCCCCCAGCATGATTCGTGCCGATTGCAGCATTTGTGCGGCAACACCATTGGCCGGGTTTTCCGGCGCACATCACCCTGGGGGTCACATGAAGATTCGATACGCGGCGCTGGCTGTGGCTTGCGCTTTAATGGTCGCTGCTGTGACCACGACTTCCGCACAAGCTGCGGTTGTGACTTACTACTTTGGCGGGGCGCTGAACAGCGTTTCCGTGGGCGTACCGTTGGCGGTCGGCGATTCGTTCGCGGGCTCGTTCACATTTGACTCGACCACGGTGAATCTGGGTGCCGCGCTCCCTAGTATCGGTAACTACAGCGACGGGTCCAGCGCCATTGAGGTTAATGTGAATGGTTACTTCTTCTCAAGTGACAGCACATCCGCATGCGTCAATACTTGTGTCGGAATTCGTTTGTTCAACGATACCCCTCCCGCCGTCTTCGGAGACATTTTCACTGCATCGAACGCCCTTCTTGGAAATCCTGCGACGGTGACCGGCCCCAACCTCGACGGCCTATCGCCTTCAGTGCTAAGTCTTCAACTGTTCGAAAGCAGCGGCACGGCTTTCAGCAGCATAGCGTTGCCATCGAACCTGCTTCTTTCGTCGTTTGATGGAACCAACTTCGCTATCTCGTTTATCGACACAGCCCGCAGCGGACAATCATTCGTCGCCAACGGTCCCCTTGCATATCTCAGCACCACTGCCCCCATCCCTGAAGCTTCCACCACCGCCATGCTGGCCCTGGGCCTCAGCGCACTCGCATTCGTGCGCCGTCGAAAAAGCCACTGACCGGCGTACCGCAGCCGCTGCTGCAGCGCGCTCCATGGAACACTTGCAACACGGTCAGCGCCTTGGCACAAATTTCTAGGGTGCTTGGTCAGGCCCCAACCTTGCAGAGGGTGCGAGGGGGCAGGTGATTCAACAGCGCGGTGAGTTCGGGCAGCAACGGCACCAAGTCTTGCACCCGATTCTTCCGGGCGATCAAGACGACGACGGCAAGGGGCAGTGCGGCCAAATTCTGCTGAAACTCGAGGTTTCGTTCTGCGGTGATGAACGCATCGAATGTCGTCGATGCCAGTGCCAACAGCTTGCCGTTCTTGATGCTGGCCCATCCTTGCGCCCGGACGGTCGATACCTGATGGTCAGGTATCAGTGCCGCCAGGTCGTGGGGTAGCGATTCATCAAGCAGGATGCGCATCGGCCACCAGGGACACCCTGGCCCGCTCGAGAACGGCCACGGCCTGTTCACGGGTGACGGATGGGAACTGCGTCAAAAAGACATCCAGTGAGTCGCCTTCTTCGAGGTAATCGAAGAGGTTGTGGACGGGCACTCGGGTTCCAGCGAACACAGGCGCCCCGCTTTGGATTTCCGGGTCAACGATGATGAGGGTGCTGGCCATGGCGTACCTCCGAAGAAGGAGTCATCACACAAAGTCTACCTGCAGGTGGTTTTGCGGTGGCCTGGCGTTCGAGGTCAGCGGCCTCGGGGACTGACCGTTTCGGCCCTTACGACACCCCGCGAACAGGGGGTTGCAAATTTACCCCCCCCAGCATGATCCATGCCGTTGACGCGCTGTTGCGGCAACGCACCGGCCGAGCCGTTCGGCGCACACATCACCCTGGGGAAGCACATGAAGATTCGATACGCGCCGCTGGTTGTGGCCTGCGCTTTGATGGTGGCCGCGACCGCGCAGGCGGCGCCAGTGACGTACTACTTCGGAGGAACGCTGGACGCTGTTTCCGGCGTGCCCTCGTTGTCCGTCGGCGACTCGTTCACCGGCTCGTTCACGTTTGAATCGACCTCGGTAAATCTCAACTCGTTCCCGTCCCCCAATGTCGCTGACTACGTGGACAGTTCCAGCGCCATCGACGTCACTGTGAATGGTTACTCGTTTTTCAGCACCAACACCTCGGGCTGCGGATTTGCCTTTGACTGTGTCGGCATTCGTGTGTTCAACGACTTGCCGACCCTTGGGGATTTCTTTGAAGCCTCGAACAGAGTCTACGGAATACTTGCGCCGGTGACTGGTCCCAACCTTGACGGACTTGGGATATCTTTTTCCCTCGTCCTTACGCTGCAAGACTCCACTGGCACGGTGTTCAACAGCGTTGCTTTGCCATTGAGCCTGCCTCTATCGTCTTTTGATCAAGCCCGTTTCGTTCTCGCGAACGGTTCCTCCGGCGCGCCTCAAGGCTCGCTCACCTATCTCAGCACTACGGCGCCCGTCCCCGAAGCCTCCACCAGCGCCATGCTGGCCCTAGGCCTCGGCGCACTCGCTTTCGTGCGTCGCCGCCAAGTCCACTGACCCGCGCGCGCAGCAGCCGCAGCGCTCACAAAAAAGCTGCCGGATCTTGCGATCCGGCGGCTTTTTGCATTCAAGCGCTGAGGATCAATCCTGCGCGTAGATGTCCACGTCCTTGGTTTCCTTGATGAACAACATGCCGATCACGAAGGTCGCGCTGGCAATGATGATCGGGTACCACAGGCCGTTGTAGATGTTGCCGGTCTGCGCCACGATGCCGAAGGCGATGGTAGGCAGCAGGCCGCCGAACCAGCCGTTGCCGATGTGGTACGGCAGGCTCATCGAGGTGTAGCGGATGCGGGTCGGGAACATCTCGACCAGCATCGCCGCGATCGGGCCGTAGACCATGGTCACGTAGATCACGAGGATCACGAGGATCAACACCACCAGCGGCTTGTTGATCTTCGCCGGGTCGGCCGCGGCTGGGTAGCCTGCAGCCTTGGTGGCCTCGGCCACGCTCTTCTTGAACGCGGCGATGGCGGCCTTGCTGTCGGGCTCGAAGGAGTTGCCATCGGCCGTCAGCGTGGCATTCAGCGAAGGGATTTCGGTACCGCCCAGTTTGACGCTCGCGATCGTTCCAGCCGGGGCTTCGACGATGTCGTAGTTGACTGCGGCCTGCGCCAGCGTGCGCTTGGCGATGTCGCAGGAGGTGTGGAAGTTCACCTCACGGGCGATCGGGCTGCCCTGGAACGAGCACTGCGCCGGATCGACGACGATCGTCACCGGCACATCCTTCTGTGCTATCGCCAGGTCGGGGTTGGCCGCCGAGGTCAGCGCGTTGAACAGTGGGAAGTAGGTCAGCGCGGCAATCAGGCAACCGGCCATGATGATGGGCTTGCGGCCGATCTTGTCCGACAGCATGCCGAAGATCAGGAAGAACGGCGTGCCGATCAGCAACGACACCGCGATCAGGATGTTGGCGGTGGGCCCATCGACCTTCAGCGCCTGCGTCAGGAAGAACAGCGCATAAAACTGGCCGGTGTACCAAACCACCGCCTGGCCGGCCGTCAGGCCCACCAACGCCAGGATCACGATCTTCAGGTTCTTCCACTCGCCGAAGGATTCGGTCAGCGGCGCCTTCGAGGTCTTGCCCTCTTCCTTCATCTTCTTGAAGGCGGGCGACTCGTTCATCGACAGCCGGATCCACACGCTGATGCCCAGCAAAAAGATCGACACGAGGAACGGAATGCGCCAACCCCAGTCGGCGAACAGCGCTTCACCTTCCTTGGTGAAGGCACCGCCGCCCAATGCGAAGCGCGTGCCCAGGATCACCATCAGGCTCAGGAACAGGCCCATCGTCGCGGTGGTCTGGATCCACGAGGTGTAGGCGCCACGCTTGCCGTGCGGCGAGTGTTCCGCCACATAGGTGGCTGCACCGCCGTACTCACCGCCGAGCGCCAGGCCTTGCAGCATGCGCAGGACGATCAGGATGATGGGAGCCGCCCAGCCGATGGAGGCGTAGTTGGGCAAGATGCCGACAATGAAGGTCGACAGACCCATGATCAGGATGGTGACCAGGAAGGTGTACTTGCGGCCGATCATGTCGCCGAGGCGGCCGAACACCAGTGCGCCGAACGGTCGCACGATGAAGCCGGCGGCAAAGGCCAGCAGCGCGAAGATGAACGCCGCGCCCGCATCAAGGCCGCTGAAGAACTGCGTGGCGATGATCGCCGCGAGCGAGCCGTACAAATAGAAGTCGTACCACTCGAACACGGTGCCCAGGCTCGAAGCGAAGATGACCTTGCGCTCCTCCCGGGTCATCGGTGGCGGTGCGGGCCGCGCGCCGCCGACGTTGTTGCTTGCTGTTGCCACGTGGCGGGTCTCCGTTGTGCAGGCACTGCCTGCCCGCAGCGCGGGTCAGGTGTCAGGCGCGGGCGCCCGTGGCGGTGTGGGTGCGCGCAGGGTCTGGCGGCGTTGCGTGAGCTGCGTCCGCAGGGTGAGCTTCTCCAGGTCGGCCATGGTGCCCCAGCCAGCGATCTCGTCCCGGCTGCGCAGGCAGCCCTCGCACCAGCGGTTGGCCTCGTCCATGCGGCACAGCCCCACGCACGGGCTGGGAATGACGCTGCAGGTGTCGGACACAGGCGTCAGGCCTCAGATTCGTTGCAACGATTGGGCGCGCCAACCGGTCACCCGTGTGGCCAGTTGGCGCAGGAAACGGCTCAGCCACCAGATGGCCCCGACCATCGCGACCAACGCCACCGCCAGCAGCACCGCGAACAGCAGTGGATGGGTCCACGACAGCCACAGCGCGGTGGGTACCACGGCGTCGCCCAGCAGGGAGAGGCCCGCGTTCGAAAACGGCTCGGGCGAGGTATTGACCGCTGCCCGGGTGGTGGCCTTGGCGAGGTGGCTGGTGGCGGCCAGCGTGCCGCCCATCAGCGCTGCCGCCATCGTCCAGGCCGTGGGGTCGGCACCGAATACCGCGGCCGCCAGCGCGGCGCCAGCCGGGATGCGCACCAGTGTGTGCACCAGGTCCCACAGGGAATCGATGCCGGGGATCTTGTCAGCGAAGAATTCCACAAACAGCATGAAGCCACTGGCCGCCAGCATGAGCGGGTGCTGCAGCAGCACCAGGTCGCCCGGCAGATCGACCCAGCCCAGGCGGCCGGCCAGGCCCGTCAGAAACACGACCGCGTACAGACGCAACCCGCTGGCCCAACCGAGCGCGGCGGCGATCGCGAGCAACTGATAGGTGTCGAGCGGCGGCGGCGTCATCATCGTCAATGCCGCCACACGCGCAGGCCGCGCACCCGTTCGAAGGCCGTGAAGTCGGCGTCGCGGTGCAGCAGTGCCTGATCGTGCTCGATGCAAAAAGCGGCAATCAGCACGTCGATGCCGCTGCGGATCGTGTACCCCGAGGCGCGCAGCGCGCGGTCGTGCTGCGCCGCAGCCAGCGCCAGCGCTTCGCCGCCGCTCGCCTCGATCGTCATCGACAGCATCAGTCGCTCCGCCTGTCGGTAGTCGCGCTCGCTGCGAAAACCACGCAAAACCTCGAACAGCACCAAATCCGGCACGACGATCTCGACTTCGCCGTCCGCGAGCAGGCGGCGCAGCGCCTCACGCGCAAGGTTCGGCGTGCCGTTGAAGAAATCGATCCAGACGCTGGAATCAACGACGACCATGGCAGCGGTTCGGGTGGGTCATTTCAACCTGGCGCACGGCGGCGGCGGGGCGGGGAACTTTCGTGAGCGGCCAATCGCGGTGCCGCGGTACCCGCTTCACCGGTGGTCAGTACCGTGGCCGTGGATACCTCCGCGTCCCACGGCAGTTTGCCTTCCCAGCGCAGGACTTCGCGGTACGCCGCTTGGCGCGCCAGCAATTTCAAGCCGGCTTCTACGGCGTCCTTCTTGGTCTTGTAGGGGCCGGCCCGCATCGCGGCGTCAAGCAGGCCAGGATCGATGACGATGTTGGTTCGCATGATGTGTATGTTTGGGTGTCGTGAGGCACATCGTACGCCTTTCGCCTGCCGTCGGTGTGGCCTTAACGGGCGGCCCGGCGTCACCGATGGCTCAGGTGCCCACTTCTGGCATGGAGCCCGGGCGCGTGAGTGCGCACCGCCGGGGCAAACCATTCGGTCACCAGCAGCGGCACGCCGCGGCGGGTGAATACCGAGCGGCGAGACCACAGCGGGTGGTCTGCCCAGCCCAGTTTGCCGCCCCGTCGGCGTGCGCGCAGCGGTGACTCCCGCAGGCTGCCCAGCCGTTTGCAGCGTGCAGCGTGCAGCCCGAACAACAAATCGGCCAGCGGTCGCTGGGCCAACCCGCGCACGGCGCGCCAGGTCAGACGGGCTTGCACCGCGGGCAGCACCGAGCGCGCATGCACGAGGGCTTGTCCGTCGCCCCACAAAACGACCTCGCGGACATGGCACCGTTGCACCTGCAACCCGCGGGTCGCATGCGCGCGCAGCAGCCGCAACTCGGCATCGGTGGCTGGTGCCGTGCCTTGGTTGAGCACCTGCACTTCGAAGCCGCCGAACGACAGCGCGAGCCGCCTGCTCAGCGAGCCGTCCGACAGCAACCAAGCGCGCAGGGTGCGGTCGAGCGGCAGCGATTTCACGGGGCTGAGGTCACCCACCGACGACGGGAGGGGCATGCACTCACGCGGCGTTCTCTTTCACCAGAATGGTGCCGCGCGCAATCAGCGCAGGCTTGCCGTGACCGACGCACGCAGTGCCGTCCAGATGCACCAACAGGCCTTGCAACGTGTCCTTGGGCTCGACGCTGGCCACCCGCCATTGCAGCGTGATGTCCTGGTCGGCGAACACCGGACTCTTGAACGCGAAGTTCATGTTCAGGCACAACATTTCACGCCGAACGCCGGCGGCCGTGTGCGAAAAATAGGTGGCCAGCATGCCCATGAGGTGGGCGCTGGTTTGCTCGCCGCTGGCGATGATCTCGCCAAAGCGTGCGCGCTGCGCCACCGCGGCATCGGTGTGCAAGGGGTTCTCGTCACCACTGAGTCGGGCGAACAGCGCGATGTCCTCGCGGGTGAAACGCAGCACCTTGGAGAACTTGTCGCCCACCACGACCCGCAACGTCTGGGCGCTTGTCGCCAGACCTTGCCGCTCATGAACTTCAACGGCTGTCATGGCGTGCTCGTCACGGTGCCACCGGGCCACGACGCGCATGCACTGCGGCCAGCGCCATGTGGTAGGCCTCGCGCACCTGCTCGGGCCGCGACACGGTCATGCTCAGGTCCTTGAGCAGGCCGTTGTGCAGGCCATAGAACCAACCATGCACCACCAGTTCCTGCCCCCGCGCCCAGGCATCCTGAACCACCGTGGTTTGGCAGACATTGCGGGCCTGCTCGATCACATTGAGCTCGCACAACGCGTTCACACGCTGCGCCTCGTCCACCGTGGCGAGCCAGTCCTGGTGCTGGTTGCGCACGTCCTGCACGTGGCGGATCCAGTTGTCGGCGATGCCGACCCGCAGGTTGCTCAGCGCCGCCGCCACGCCGCCGCAGCCTGAATGACCGACGACGATGATGTGGCGCACCTTCAGCATGTCGGTGGCGTACTGCACCACCGACAGGCAATTCAAATCGGAATGCGCCACCACATTGGCGACATTGCGGTGCACGAACAGCTCGCCCGGTGCCAGGCCGACCAGTTCATTGGCCGGCACACGGCTGTCGGCGCAGCCGATCCACAGGTACTGCGGCGCCTGCTGCTTCAGCAGGTTGGTGAAAAAGCCGGGTGTGCGCTCTTCTGTGGCACGCGCCCACATTCGGTTGCTTTCGAAGAGTTCGTTCAGTTCGCTGGTCATCGCTTGGCACCAAGGGGAAGCCTTGAGTCTATCGATCAACCGTCGGCGGATTCAACGCCATGGGTTGCGTTACTTTCAGTATGAACAAGCAACAGCAAGAACCGGGCTATCCCCGCAAAGACACGTTGCACGCCGGGCGCGCCGTCAATCGAACACGGGCAGCAACTCGGTCTTCAGCACCTCGCGGGTGCGCTGGTAGTCGGGAACGACCGAGCGCACCACGTCCCAGAAGCGCGGGCTGTGGTTCATTTCGCGCAGATGGGCCAGTTCGTGGACGACGACGTAGTCGATCGTCGACAGCCCGAAATGAATCAGCCGCCAGCTCAGGCGGATCGACCCGTCGGCACTGGCGCTGCCCCAGCGAGTCTGCGCCGAAGACAGGCTGAGCGCGCTGTAG
>JAKFUQ010000283.1 GCA_021732645.1 Rhizobacter sp.
GCGCAGCGTCATGTCGAGCACCAGGCCCAGACGGCTTGGCAGCGACTTCAAAAACCAGATGTGCGCGCACGGTGCCGCCAGGTCGATGTGACCCATGCGGTCACTGCGCACCTTGGTCTGCGTGACCTCGACGCCGCACTTCTCGCAGATCACGCCACGGTGCTTCAGGCGCTTGTACTTGCCGCACAGGCATTCGTAGTCCTTGATCGGGCCGAAGATCTTGGCGCAGAACAGGCCGTCACGCTCGGGCTTGAAGGTGCGGTAGTTGATGGTCTCCGGCTTCTTGACTTCGCCGAACGACCAGCTGCGGATCTTCTCCGGCGAGGCCAGGCCGATCCGGATGGCATCGAAATGCACATCCGGGGTGAATTGCTTGAATAGATCGAGTAAACCCTTCATGGTGATTTCCTTTTCCTATTCTGTTTAGTTGCGCTCGAGTTCGATGTCGATACCGAGCGACCGAATCTCTTTGACCAGCACATTGAACGACTCCGGCATGCCGGCTTCGATGGCGTGTTCGCCCTTGACGATGGATTCGTACACCTTGGTGCGGCCATTCACGTCGTCGGACTTGACGGTCAGCATTTCCTGCAACACGTAAGAGGCGCCGTAGGCTTCGAGCGCCCACACCTCCATCTCGCCGAAGCGCTGTCCACCGAACTGCGCCTTGCCGCCCAGCGGCTGCTGCGTCACGAGACTGTAAGGACCAGTACTGCGCGCGTGCATCTTGTCGTCGACCAGGTGGTGCAGCTTCAGCACGTGCATGTAGCCCACCGTGACCGGGCGCTCGAACGCGTCGCCGGAACGGCCGTCGTACAGCTGAGCCTGCGTGCGGGTGGCGGTCAGGCCCTTGGCCTTCGCGATGTCGTCCGGATACGCCAGTTGCAGCATGGCGCGGATTTCTACTTCGGCTGCACCGTCGAACACCGGCGTCGCAAACGGCACGCCTTTGCTGAGGTTGCCCGACATCTCGATGATCTCGGCATCGCTCAGGTGATCCAGCCGCTCGGTCTTGCCGCCCGACTTGTTGTACAGCTCGTCGAGGAACTTGCGCAGCTCGGACACCTTGGCGTGTTCTTGCAGCATGTCGCCGATGCGCTGGCCGATGCCCTTGCCGGCCCAGCCCAGGTGCACTTCCAGCACCTGCCCGACGTTCATCCGTGACGGCACGCCCAGCGGGTTCAGCACGATGTCGCAGGGGGTGCCATCGGCCATGTAAGGCATGTCTTCGACCGGGTTGATCTTCGAGACCACGCCCTTGTTGCCGTGACGGCCGGCCATCTTGTCGCCCGGTTGCAGGCGGCGCTTGACGGCCAGATACACCTTGACCATCTTCAGCACGCCGGCTGGCAACTCGTCGCCCTGCGTGAGCTTCTTGCGCTTTTCTTCGAATGCGAGATCGAAGCTGTGGCGGGTCTGCTCCAGCGAGTTCTTGATGCTTTCCAGCTGATTGGCGATCTCGTCGTCAGTCGGGCGGATGTCGAACCAGTGGTAGCGCTCGATGCTGGCCAGGTAGGCCGCGTCGATGGCCGTGCCTTTGGCGAGTTTTTGCGGCCCGCCATTGACCGTCTTGCCCACCAACAGCTTCTCGATCCGGGCGAAGGCGTCGGCCTCGACAATGCGCAGCTGGTCGTTCAGATCGAGGCGGTAGCGCTTCAACTCGTCGTCGATGATCTGCTGCGCGCGCTTGTCACGCACGATGCCTTCACGGGTGAAGACCTGCACATCGATGACGGTGCCGTTGGTACCCTGGTCGACGCGCAGCGAGGTGTCCTTCACGTCGCTGGCCTTCTCGCCAAAGATGGCTCGCAAGAGCTTTTCTTCTGGCGTCAGCGTGGTTTCGCCCTTGGGCGTCACCTTGCCGACCAGGGTGTCACCCGGGTTCACTTCGGCACCGACATAAACGATGCCCGACTCGTCCAGACGCGAGAGTTGCTGCTCGCTCAGGTTAGGAATGTCGCGGGTGATTTCTTCGCTGCCCAGCTTGGTGTCGCGCGCCATCACCACCAGCTCCTCGATGTGGATCGAGGTGTAGCGGTCGTCGGCGATCACGCGTTCGCTGATCAGGATCGAGTCTTCGAAGTTGTAGCCGTTCCAGGGCATGAACGCCACGAGCATGTTCTGGCCCAGCGCCAGTTCACCGATGTCGGTCGAGGCGCCGTCGGCAATGATGTCCTCGGCCTCCACCTTGTCACCGCGCTTGACGATCGGACGCTGGTGGATGTTGGTGTTCTGGTTCGAACGCTGGTACTTGATCAGGTTGTAGATGTCGACGCCGACTTCACCGGCCACCGTTTCCTTGTCGTTGACGCGGATCACGATGCGGTTGGTGTCGACGTAATCGACGATGCCGCCGCGCTTGGCCGCGACCACGGTGCCGCTGTCTTTCGCGGCCACGCGCTCGACACCGGTGCCGACCAGCGCCTTTTCAGGGCGCAGCGTGGGCACAGCCTGGCGCTGCATGTTCGCGCCCATCAGCGCGCGGTTCGCATCGTCGTGCTCAAGGAACGGCACCAGCGATGCCGCCACCGAGACGATCTGCGTCGGTGCCACGTCCATGTACTGGATGCGCTCGGCCGAGGTCAGGATCGACTCGCCGTTGTCGCGTGCACTCACCAGCTCGTCGATCAGCTTGCCGTCCTTGTCGAGCGTGGCCGACGCCTGCGCGATCACGTACTTGCCTTCTTCGATCGCCGACAGGTAATCGATCTGCATCGTCACCTTGCCGTCGGCCACCCGACGGTACGGCGTTTCCAGGAAGCCGTATTCGTTCAACTGCGCATACAGCGCCAGCGAATTGATCAGGCCGATGTTCGGGCCTTCCGGCGTTTCGATCGGGCAGACGCGACCGTAGTGGGTCGGGTGCACGTCGCGCACTTCGAAGCCGGCACGCTCGCGGGTCAGGCCGCCCGGGCCCAGGGCCGAGACGCGACGCTTGTGCGTGATCTCGGACAGCGGGTTGGTCTGGTCCATGAACTGCGACAGTTGCGACGCGCCGAAGAACTCTTTCAACGCCGCCGAAATCGGCTTGGAGTTGATGAGGTCGTGCGGCATCAGCGCTTCAGTTTCGGCCTGACCCAGACGCTCCTTCACCGCCTTCTCGATGCGCGCCAGACCGCTGCGGTACTGGTTCTCGGCCAGTTCGCCGACGCAACGCACGCGGCGGTTGCCCAGATGGTCGATGTCGTCGACTTCACCGCGGCCGTTGCGCAGCTCGACCAGGATTTTCACCACGTCGAGGATGTCGTCGTTCGACAGCGTCATCGCGCCTTCGGCCGAATCGCGGCCGACGCGGGCGTTGAACTTCATCCGACCGACGCGCGACAGATCGTAGGTGTCGGCGTTGTAGAACAGACGGTGGAACAGCGCCTCGACCGCATCTTCGGTCGGCGGCTCGCCGGGGCGCATCATGCGGTAGATGGCGACGCGCGCGGCCAGCTGGTCGGCGGTTTCGTCGGCGGCCAGCGTCTGCGAGATGTAGCCGCCTTCGTCGAGCTCGTTGGTGTACAGGCAAGGGATTTCCTTGATGCCCGCCACGCGCAGCTTCTTGAGCACCGCGTCGGTCAACTCATCATTGGCCTTGGCCAGGATCTCGCCGGTGTCGGCATCGACGACGTTGCGCGCCAGCATGCGACCGACCAGGTAGTCCTCGGGCACGCTGATGTGCGTGGTTTGCGAGGTTTCGATGGTGCGGGTATGGCGCGCGGTGATGCGCTTGTCTTTTTCGACCACGACCACACCGTTCTTGTCGGTGATGTCGAAGCGCGCGATTTCACCGCGCAGCCGGTCGGCAACGAACTCCATCTGCGCGCCCGAGTCCATCAGGCGGAAGTTGTCGAACACGAAGAAGTGCGCCAGGATGGATTCCGGGTTCAGGCCAATGGCCTTCAGCAGGATCGTGACAGGCATCTTGCGGCGGCGGTCGACGCGGAAGTACAGGATGTCCTTCGGGTCGAACTCGAAGTCCAGCCACGAACCGCGGTAAGGGATGATCCGCGCCGAAAACAGCAGCTTGCCGCTGGAGTGCGTCTTGCCCTTGTCGTGCTCGAAGAACACGCCCGGCGAACGGTGCAGCTGCGACACGATGACGCGCTCGGTACCGTTGACGATGAAGGAGCCGTAGTCGGTCATCAAGGGCACTTCGCCCATGTAGACCTCTTGCTCCTTGATTTCCTTGACCGTCTTCGCCTGTGGCGATTCACGGTCGTAAATGATCATTTGCAGCTTGGCGCGCACGGCCGCTGCGTAGGTCAGTCCACGAACCTGGCACTCGCGCGTGTCGAACGCGGGCTTGGCCATGTTGAATTCGATGAACTTCATCTCCACGAAGCCGTTGTGCGACACGATCGGGAACGCGGACAGGAAAGCAGCTTGCAGGCCTTCGGGCTTGCGCTTTTGCGCAGGCACATCCTTTTGCAAGAAGGCGATGTACGACTCCTGCTGCATGGTCAGCAGGTAAGGGACCTTGAGAACACTCTCGCGCTTACCGAAGCTCTTGCGGATACGCTTGCGTTCGGTGTAGCTGTAGGGGGTTGCGTGCTGCGCCATAGGTGGTTTTCCACTCCGTCTCAAAGAGCGACGCCTGGCCTAGGCGCAGCTCTCGTCGGCGACTGTCTTTCGATCCTTGTTTCATCAACAAGGAATTTCGAAGTTCGGTGGTTGGCCACTACCAACCGCTGGCGGACAACCCCGGCATTGCACCGGAGTCCGACCAAACCCGTTCTCTGCAGTCGGATCAGAGAACTATTTTGAAATCACTTGGGAAGACCCTGATTGTCAGCGCAAGGTCTTTTCAAGTGACTTCGAAGGCCATCGGCGAAGACGGCCCTTGAAGCACAAAGGGCCAGGTGCCTGTCGCGGCACCCAGCCCCCCAGCAGCGAGGTGGATTACTTCACCTCGGCCTTGGCACCCGCTTCGAGCAGCTTCTTCAGCGCGGCTTCGGCATCGGCCTTGGGCACGGCTTCCTTGACGTTCTTCGGTGCGCCGTCGACCAGGTCCTTGGCTTCCTTCAGGCCCAGGCCCGTCAGTTCGCGCACGGCCTTGATGACCGACACCTTGTTCGCGCCGGCTTCAAGCAGCACGACGTTGAACTCGGTCTTTTCTTCAACCACGGCGGCGGCTGCACCGCCACCGCCAGCGGCCGGGGCCGACATGGCTGCAGCAGACACGCCGAATTTCTCTTCGATGGCCTTGACCAGGTCGTTGAGGTCCATCACCGACATGCCGTCGAGTGCGGTCAGGAAAGCGTCTTTATCGAATGCCATTTGTGGCTCCTAAATGTGAAATAAATGGAAAAGATCGATCAGGCTGCCGCAGGTGCTTCGGCCGGGGTGGCCTCGGCAACGGGGGCTTCGGCCGCAGCGGGTTCGGCACGTTGCTCGGCAATCGCGGCCAGCACGCGCGCGAAGCGCGAGATGGGCGATTGCATCAGTCCCAGCAGTTGTGCCAACAGCACTTCCTTGCTCGGAATGGCCGCCAGGGATTTCACCCCGTCGGCATTGAGCGCCTTGCCGGCATACGCGCCGCCTTTGACGATCAGTTTGTCGTTGCCTTTGGCAAAGTCGGCGATGACTTTGGCCGCAGCCACGGCGTCTTCAGAAAAACCGTAAATCAGCGGACCGACCATGCTCTCCGAGGCCACTTCGAACGGTGTGCCGGCGACGGCGCGACGGGCGAGTGTGTTCTTCAATACATGAAGGTACACACCCTTGTCGCGCGCTTCGCGGCGCAGCTTGTTCAAGTGATCCACGGTGAGGCCACGGTATTCGGCCAGCGCCAACGTTTGCGACCGCGCGACCTGCGCGGACACATCCGTGATCACGGCTGCCTTCTCGTTGCGATTGAGACTCAAGGTCTGCTCCTCACATCACGCACCCTTCGCTCTTGCGAGCAGCCGGGTGCACCGGGGTTCAGCGACCATCTGTCCAGGAAAAATTCCTTTACAGCGGGACCGCCATCTGCGCTGGCTTGTTGCCTGCCTCGGTTCATCACCGCGACCGGCCTTCCATTAAGCGATCACGTGGATCGCACCAGCGGTCTTGGATGACCTGGCCGCGGATTGCGCCGCCTCCAGCCCACCAAACTCTTTTTGATCAAGCGCCTGCAACGGCCGCGTTGATCGATGCCACATCGACACGGGCGCCAACGCCCATCGTCGACGACACCGCCACCTTGCGCAGGTAGACACCTTTGCTCGTGGCCGGCTTGGCCTTGTTCAGGGCTTCGATCAGCGCGCGCAGGTTGCCGACCAGCTTGTCCGACTCGAACGAACGGCGGCCGATCGTGCTGTGCACGATGCCACCCTTGTCGACGCGAAACTGCACCTGGCCGGCCTTGGCGTTGCGCACCGCTTGGGCCACATCGGGCGTCACGGTGCCGACCTTCGGGTTCGGCATCAGGCCGCGCGGGCCCAGGATCTGGCCCAGCGTACCGACGATGCGCATCGTGTCGGGCGAGGCGATCACCACGTCGAAGTTCATCACGCCGGCCTTGATCTGCTCGGCCAGGTCTTCCATGCCGACGATGTCGGCACCGGCGGCGCGGGCTTCTTCGGCCTTGGCACCCTGGGCGAACACGGCGACGCGCTTGGTCTTGCCGGTGCCGTTGGGCAGCACGACAGCACCACGGACGACCTGGTCAGACTTCTTCGCGTCGATGCCAAGTTGCACCGCCACGTCGATCGATTCATCGAACTTCGCGGTGGCGCATTCCTTGACCAGCGCCAGTGCGCTGTCGAGTGCGTAGAGCTTGGTGGAGTCGACTTTGCCGACCAGCGCTTTTTGACGTTTAGTGAGTGCGGCCATGATCAGACACCCTCCGAGGTGACGCCCATCGAGCGGGCGGTTCCAGCGATCGTGCGAACGGCAGCATCCATGTCGGCAGCCGTCAGGTCTTTGATCTTGGTCTTGGCGATTTCTTCAAGCTGGGCACGCGTGATCTTGCCGACCTTCTGCGAGTTGGCGCGTGGCGAGCCCTTGTCGAGCTTCAGTGCCTTCTTGATCAGCACGGTCGCCGGCGGCGACTTCAGCACGAAGGTGAACGACTTGTCGGCGAACGCGGTGATGACCACCGGCAGCATCAGGCCGGGTTCCACACCCTGGGTCTGAGCGTTGAACGCCTTGCAGAACTCCATGATGTTGAGGCCGCGCTGACCGAGCGCCGGGCCGATCGGGGGAGAGGGGTTGGCTTTGCCTGCAGGAATCTGCAGCTTGATGAAGCCGATGATTTTCTTTGCCATGTCTGTCCTTGAATCAGAAGCCGTGGTCTTGCGACCATGAGTCGAGCTTCCCGAGTGCAAACGCCAGGGACTGGTTACCCGGGCTCCTCAAGCCGATGTCACGTCATCGGCAGCAACGTTCGAGATGAACCTGCGCCTTGCGGTGCGGGCGGGCTCCCGACGGGCCCTTGAATTCAGTTCAGCGTCAGACCTTCTCGACCTGCGCGAAATCCAGCTCGACCGGCGTCGCGCGGCCGAAGATCGTCACTGCCACGCGCACCTTGGATTTGTCGTAGTTGACGTCCTCGATCGCGCCGTTGAAATCGGTGAACGGACCGTCCTTGATGCGCACCAGCTCGCCGACCGACCACAAGGTCTTGGGCTTGGGCTTCTCGACGCCTTCTTGCATCTGGTGCACGATCTTCATCACCTCGGCCTCGGAGATCGGCGAAGGGCGATTCTTCGCGCCGCCGACGAACCCGGTGACCTTGTTGGTGTGCTTGACCAGGTGCCAGCTGTCATCGGCCATTTCCATTTCGACCAGCACATAGCCCGGGAAAAAGCGGCGCTCGCTGACCGACTTCTTGCCGTTCTTCAGCTCGACGACTTCTTCCATCGGCACCAGGATGCGGCCAAATTTTTCCTGCAGCTCAGAGCGGTCGATGCGCTCGCGCAGGTTGCGTTCAACAGCCTTTTCCATGCCCGAGTACGCATGCACCACGTACCAGCGCTTGTTGGACGGGGTCACAGCTGCCGCAGCAGGCACCACGCTGCCGTCGACGGCAGCGTCGAGCAGTGCGCCGGGTTCGTTGCTGACGATTTCTTCGCTCATGGTGGGGCCCCTCAACGCTTCCAACCCAACAGCAGGTCGTAGAACACCCATTCCAGGGTCTTGTCGGTCAGCCACAAAAACAGCGCCATGACGACCACGAAGGCGAATACGTAACCGGTCATCTGCAAAGCCTCCTGGCGCGTCGGCCAGACCACCTTGCGCACTTCCTTGATCGAATCACGGCCATAAGCGATCAACTGTTTGCCGGGCTCAGAGGTGAAAAACAACCCCACAGCCACCGCCAGCAAGGCCAGCAAGGCGAGCACACGCAACCACAGGTCCTGCTGACCCAGCGCGTAAAACGCGACCACGCCGCCGACGACCAGCACCGCGACACCGGCCAGTTTGGCCTTGTCGGTGCCGGTTGAAATCGTCTCTATGGTTGGATTGGCCATCTCGTTCGTTCCCAGCACGCTGTTCGCCGCGCACACACTGTTGCGCGCGCCGCCGACCAGCCTGCCTGTCTGTTCCGCTTGTCTGTCCCGCTCGTCGTGTCCTGCCACCCGTCGGCATCGACCGATCAGGTGGCAGGGGCGGAGGGCATCGAACCCCCAACCTCTGGTTTTGGAGACCAGCGCTCTGCCAATTGAGCTACGCCCCTCTTGTCTTATTCAATGATCTTTGCCACCACACCCGCGCCGACGGTTCTGCCACCTTCGCGGATGGCAAATCGCAAGCCCTCTTCCATCGCAATCGGGTTGATCAGCTTGACCGTGATGCTCACGTTGTCCCCAGGCATCACCATTTCCTTGTCCTTCGGAA
>JAKFUQ010000001.1 GCA_021732645.1 Rhizobacter sp.
GGGCAGCGCAGCGCGCATGCGCTCTTCCATCATGTGCAACTGGTAGCGGCGGTAGCCGCCAAAGGTTTCGTCACCGCCATCGCCCGAGAGCGCCACCGTCACATGCTTGCGCGCAAGCTGGCAAACTCGGTAGGTGGGGATGGCCGAGCTGTCGGCGAAGGGTTCGTCGTAGAGCCGGGCCAACGTGTCGATCAAGCCGAAATCGTCGCTGCTGACGGTTTCCACGCGGTGATTGGTCTGGTAGCGGTCGGCCACCAGCTTGGCGAACTCACTCTCGTTGAAGGCCGGGTCGTCGAAGGCGATGCTGCAGGTATTCACGGGCGCACTCGACAAGCCCGCCATTGCCTGCACCACCGCACTGGAATCCACGCCGCCGGACAAGAACGCGCCCAAAGGCACCTCGGCAATCATGCGCAGCTGCACCGATTCACGCAGTCGGCGCGTCAGTTCGTCACCGGCATCGCGCTCACTCATCGGATTGTCGAGGGTGAAGCGCACATCCCAGTACTCGCGCGGCTCGCCGACGGTCTCACCGCGCCGGACACTGAGCGTGTGTGCTGGGGGCAGCTTCTTCGCCTGCCGGAAAATGGTGCGCGGCTCGGCCACATAACCGAGCGCGAAATACTCTTCCAGGGCCATCGGATCGATGTCGCGCTTGAGCGCCCTGCCGCCGCACTGGTAGGCCAGCAATGACTTGAGCTCACTGCCGAACAACAGGGTGCCGTCGTCTAGCACTGCGTAGTACATCGGCTTGACCCCCAGCCGATCCCGCGCCATGAAGAACGTCTGCCGGTTGCGGTCCCACAGCGCGAAGGCGAACATGCCGCGAAAGCGCTTCACACAAGCCTCGCCCCACTGTTCCCAGGCGTGGACGATGACCTCGGTGTCGCTCTTGGTCTTGAACACATGGCCCAGCGCCTGCAACTCGGCGATCAGTACCTGGTAGTTGTAGATCTCGCCGTTGAACACCACCACCACCGAGCCGTCTTCGTTGAACATCGGCTGCTGGCCGGTGGCCAGGTCGATGACGGACAGGCGGCGGTGACCGAAACCGACGCCGGGTTCGATGTGCAGGCTGCCCTCATCCGGGCCGCGGTGAAGCTGCGAATCGTTCATGCGCTGCAGCACCATCGGCGAGATACTTTTGCCCGCTCGCGTGTCAAAGATGCCGGTGATGCCGCACATGTTGTTTCAGTCCCATCGGAGGGTTCATCGTTTGACCATTGACATCGTGTCGGTAAGCCTCTGTCATGCCTGAGGCCATGGGGTCAAGATGGTATTCGAGATGACCTCGACACTCCGAGGCTGACGTGCAGCATTCCAGGCTGCGCATGACATCTGGCACACCCGAGACCGTCAGTTGCAGACGTGAAGCATTCCAGCTTCGCGTCCGGTGCCGCTCACTTGGGTCTGCGGGTGGCATCGGGCCGACAAATACGCCGCCAACACCTCGATGTCCGTCGAACGAATTGATGTCTTGGCGCGGGCATCAGCCTCAATGACCAGAATGAAGCGAGGCGGGGTTCGCTTGAAGTCCTCGATCAGCTGCCGCGCATTGTCGGACTGCAGGGCCAACAGTCGCGCGCCGTACCAAGTGTCGGGGCCGGGCGGGGTGTAATTCCAGCTTGCCGGGGCACCCGGCAGCGCGTTTGGATACAGCACATTGGACGCAGGGATCAATCCGTTGACCACATAGAACGCCGGCCAAACACCCACCACATAAGCGAACTGGCCTTTGGCATTCGCCAACTTCGGCACCAAGGGCAAGTTCCAGTCTCGCGGCGGCCGTGGCACCTCCACCGCCCAGGTTTGCCAAGTCTGTTGTGCGGAGCCGAGGATCAACATCACCAGCACGACAAAGCGTACTGCAACACCCGATCTGGAAAACACATCGGCAACCCCCCAGGCCGCCAGCACGGCCATCAGCATCCACGCGGGCAGCAGGTGGTAATAGAACTGCACCGGCGCCACCAGCAACAGCAGCAGCATCCCGAGGGCAGAGAAAGTCACCAGTGCAGCCTGCAGGCGAACACGACTGGCGGCTTTCGCCACATGTGCTGGCGGGGTGGTCACCTCAGGCGTCGGCCAAAACACCTTCCAGACACCCAGGCCCGACAGCAGCACAACCCACGGTGCTTCCACCAAGAAGCTGAGCAAGTGCCGACCTTTGTCCATCAGGGCGGCGATCACGGGTTTCGCCTCTGCCGGCGCATACGCTGACGAATACAAAAACATGGCCCCGAGAAAGTCAGGCAATCGCCCTTGGTGATCAAAGATCAGAATGAACGCTGTCGTTGGCACCAAAGCGGCGGCAATGAAGCCCAACACATGAGCGGTAGTCTGCCGGACCGCCAGCTGCCGCGTCAGCATCAACCACAACAGTACGACCAACGGCCCCAGCAAGGCGAACACGAACGTCTGCTTGCTGACGATGGCCAGCCCATACATCAGCCCCGCCGCCGATGCACGCGCCAATGTGGGCAGCTGCAGCCACCGCAATACACACCATGTCCCGGCCAACATGAACACCGAACCCAACAATTCGGTCTTCAGACCCGCCAGCCGCGAGTCGAAACCAAAAATCTGGAGCACGAACGCGGCGGCGGCAGCAGCAGCCCACCCACCACCCAGGCGCCGAGACAACCCGGCTGCCATCAGCATCAGCACCACCACCATGCCGTAGGCCAGCGTCTTGACAGCCGAGTAGTTATAGCCAGGCTGCACGAGCTGGACAAACTGCTGAGCCAGGAAGATCAGCGGCGCCTTGTTGTCGTGGCAACCGGAAACAGGAATCTCACCGATCGCCAGCCCCCGTGCGGCACAGACCATGAAATAGAGCTCGTCCTGAGCCAGTGGCCGCTCGGCACGCGCGCCGAATTCGACCATCCCCAACCGCACAAGGCTGACGCTGGCCAGCAGCAACGCCAGCAGCACGCCGAGGCTCCCCATCAGCGGCCACGAAGTGCGTTGGCGAGACGGAGGCGTCAGGTGCACATCAGCCGCGGGAGCGACGGCAGCCTGAGCGCGCGATGCAGCGCTCACAGCGTTTTTTCAATGAAGAACCGCGGTCGCCGCTTGGTCTCGAGGTAGATCTTGGCCACGTACTCGCCGAGGATGCCTATCGACAGCAGTTGGATGCCCCCGAGGAAATAGATCGGCACCACCGAAGACGCCCAGCCGGGGATCACCGCGTTCAGCACCAGCGTGCCGTAGAGAATGAAAATGATCATCGCGAAACTCAGCGCGGAGACGACAAGGCCGAGCAGCGTGATCAGCCGCAGCGGAACGATGCTCAACGACGTCATGCCTTCCAATGCAAACGTCAACATCTTGCGCAGCGGATACTTGCTAACACCAGCGAAGCGCTCAGTCCGGTCGTACTTGACTGTCGCCGCCTTGTAGCCGATCAACGGCACGATGCCGCGCAAGAACATGTTGACTTCGCCGTACTCGCGCAGTGCCTCGACGGAGCGCCGGCCCAGCAGGCGGAAGTCGGCATGGTTGTGCACCAGATCGACGCCCATCGTCTTCATCACCCGGTAGTACGTCAGTGCCGTCTGGCGCTTGAAGGCGGTGTCCGTCTGCCGCGATTCGCGCACCCCGTACACCACCTCTGCACCCGCCGAATGCTCGCGCACCATCGCCTCGATCACCGTCACGTCGTCCTGCAAATCGGCATCGATGCTCACCAGCGCATCGCCCTCGACCGTAAGCAGCCCGGCGAGCAGCGCCGCCTGGTGGCCGCGATTTCGGGACAGCTTGATGCCACGCGAACGTCTATCCGCGGCGGCAAGCGATTCAATCAGCGCCCAGGTGCCGTCTTTGCTGCCGTCGTCGACGTAGTGAATGCGGCTGTCCGGCGACACCCGTCCGTCCGCCTGCATCCGCCCCAGCACGTCCAGCAGGCGACGGTTGGTCTCGGGCAGGACTTCTTCCTCGTTGTAGCAAGGAACGACGATGGCGAGCACGATGGACATCAGCAGATCACCCCATCTTTTTTTCAGCAGCGCTCGCAGGTGCCTGCACGCTGAAAACCAGAAACTTCTGGAACGCATAGGACATCAACGCCACAGGAATCAGCGCCAACGCGCCAGCCCAGTAGGCGTTCAACCCGAGCCGAATGAGCCCGGTGATGAGCAGCACATTGACAACCCAGATCAAGCCCCAGCATGCGACAAAACGGCCAATCCGGCCGCCACCCCGATTGCCAAACACGAAGCGGCCCTGGGTCGCAAAGCTGACCACGATGCCGAGAACCAAGGATAAAAAATTGGCCCAGACATAGCTCAGGTCTGCGACCAGCAGCATCGCGTAGACGGCATAGCTGAACCCCGTGTTCAGGCCTCCGACAAGTAAAAATCGGATGAACTGGACTTTGAGCAAACGCCGCATTGGATCAAGCACGCTCAGGGGTTCGCGTGAAGACAATCTTCATTTCATGGAATGTGAAGTAACGGCCAACCCACGCCCACGGGCCGGGAAAGTAGCGGGGTTGCGATCGGGTGAAGCCTTCCGCCTGGGCGGGAATGTGGTCCTGAACCCATGCCCGGTCGATGAAGGTCTTGTGGGTGTGGTCACAGGTAAAACCTTTGGCACCGGGAACCACCACCGTCACTGTCGTGATGCCGATTCGACAGCACGCCGCCAGCAGCGTTCGAAGGGTCTCGGCGGCGGCGGGAATGTGCTCCAGCACATGCGCGATGACGAGTGAATCGAACGTTCCAGCCGCAAAAGGCAGCAGTTCGAAGTCGTGAAGGTCGGCCCGGGCCCGGTGGACCGCCAGGCCCTGGGCTCGCAGGACTTCGATGAGATGCAAGTTGACCTCCAATCCCACGGACCCGGCGGGAAGTCTCTTCAACAGCTGGCCGGCACCACAGCCGAAGTCGATGGTCGGGCCATGAAGGTCCTTGAGCAGATTGCGCAGGTAGAAACCTTTGACAAAGCGGCGCAGTGGATCACGACTGCGCCGCAGCTGCTGCGCCGCGTAGTGGCCGTCAAAATCACTGATGTGAGAAGCAGCGTTCTTGTTCATCGCAGATAAAGCCGATAAAAAACGAGTCGCGCCAGGTTGTTGAGCGCTGGCGTCAGTCGGCCGCAGCATTGATCGAACGTGCTGACCGACAACATGTCACGCGACTTCATCCGTTCGACGAATTGACGAAAATCGCTGCTTTGCTTGCTGCCAATGGCCACGCTCCACGAGCCAGCTGCCACCCGGAATCCAGCCAGGGCTTCCGAACAGTAATAAGCGTCGCCATGCGCCAGTGAACGGACCCAGTAATCCAGATCGATCACGTACGGATTGGTCGCATCGAACGGGCCGATGCGGTCGGCCAGAGACTTGCGCATCAGCACTGCGCCGGGTTCTCCGATCAGGTTGGTACCTCGGCGTACGCAGGCACTCATGATCGAGGCAGCGTCGATGACGCCCTCGCGTCCACCGGGATAGCCGCGACGCGTGAGCAGGCGGCCATCGGCATCAATCACCTCGCGCGCGCTGAACACCAGTGCGACACGCTGGTCCGGGTCGGCGTCAAGCACGGTGCGTTGGCGCTCCAGGCAGCGCGGGTGCAAAACGTCGTCGTGCGGCAACAACTTGAAATACTGGCCACCCGCCAAATCCAGGCAGCGATTCCAGTTGCCTTGAGGGCCCAGGTTGCGCTCGTTGCGGACGTAGGAGAGTCGCCCATCGGCAAAGCGCTCGACAACAGCGCGAGTGTCGTCGGGTGAGCCGTCGTCGATGACAATCAACTCGAAGTCGGGTTCGGTCTGCATCAGCACCGACTCAATGGCCGCAGCCAGGGTCGCCTCGCCCTGGTAGGTCGGAATGCAGACCGAGATCAAAGGTGATCTCGCCGTCGACATGGGGTCAGGCCCCTTGTTGTTGAATCTGCGCCGCGACGAGCTGGCGCTCGTACACAGTGCGGTAAGACTTCACCATCGCCGCCATGCTGAAGCAAGCTTCGGCCTTGGCGCGCCCCGCAAGACCCATCGCTGCCGCGTGAGGTGCTGCCAGCGCCAAGCGGGCGATGGCATCGGCCATCTCCTGCGGGTCGTCGGGCGGCACGATGATGCCGGTGTTGCCGTGGCCCACCAGATCAGCATTGCCGCCAACGGCCGTAGCGACCACCGGCAGCGCGCTGGCCATCGCTTCGAGGATGGTATTGGAGATGCCTTCGGCCAGCGAGGGCAGCACAAAGCAGTGCAAGCCGCGCATCACATCGGCCACATCGTTGCGTTCGCCAGGCAGCCAGGCCAGGTCGGTGGCACCGGCCTCGGCCAGCAGTTGCTGGCACACCGCGCGCAGCGGACCCTGCCCCACCAGCACCAAGCGCAGGCGGTTGCGCAACTCGGGGCGCTGCTGTAGCGCGAGCAGGAAAGCGCGCACCAGAGTGGGTTGGTCTTTCACCGTTTGCATGCGGCCCACAGTGCCGACGATCCAGTGCCGCGACGGATCGAACGGGCCATCTGCAATGGCAGTCGGGATGGCGCAGGACGGCGTGAATCGATCCACATCGACGCCGTTGTACACCTGCGTCACGCGGCCAGACGGCACGCCGGTCTTGTCAACCAGGTAAGTCGCCAGATCACGAGACAGCGCGAAGTAATGCGACACGAAAGGCCGGTACAGGCGGCGCATCCACTGGTACTTGCGCTTGTTCCCATCGAGGTCTGTTTCGTCACGGCCGTGTTCGCCGTGCAGGCGCACCGGCACACGCGCTAGCCATGCAGGCACCACCGCTTCCAGGGCCGCCAGGTTGCGGGTGTGGACGATGGCCGGGCAGCGCTCGCGCATCAAGGCGTAGAGCTTCGGATAGAGCCATACGCCGTGTCCCGGCCGCTTGTGCAGGGCGATGAATTCGACATCGGTACGCTGCACACGCAAGCGGAAATCGGTCACGTCGGTCAGCGACACGATGACATGCCGAAAGGTCTGCACCGGCATGTGGTTGAGCAAGTTGGCGATGCCGTTTTCCAGTCCGCCGACATCGAAGCGGTAAACGATGTGCATCACCAGCGGTCGGTCATCGACGGTGGTGAGCGGCTGCATCGGGTGAGCGCAGGCGTCAGCGGACATCTCGAGTCTTCTGAAGCAGCGTCTCGATCGCGCCGAGGTTGTCCCGCGCATAGCCTTCAAGCAGGGCATCGGCTGCGCCGGGCTGTGTCTCGGCGGTGTAAAGGAAGACAGCAGCCGCGTCGTCGCCCCGACCCAGCAGGCGGTACAGCGCACCGTAGGCTTTGGCAGCGATGTCGCTGGTAGTCAAGCGACCATTGACCCAATAGACCTGCCAGACCAGCAGGTGGGCTTTCTCGCGGTAGATGACGGGGCGGCGCAATTGCACCGCCTTGAAGTTCACCTCCACACCCGGCTCAAGTGCCAGACGTCGATCATTCACACCAGCCACAGACCAGTGCTCGTCGCTCGGGAGTGCGATCTGATTGTTTGAACTGACCAGTTTCCTGTCTGCAGCTTGCCGACGAAAGTAAACCACATGAACGCCAACGGCCGAGCCCGCCGCGACACCATCGGCTGCATAGCTGCGTCGCAATTGTGCAGACGGGTTGTCGTAGGTCGGGGTCCACAGCACGGGTGTATCGATCACGCTCCAGCCGGGCGTGGACAGCACCGGCTCGCCGAGTTGCGGCACCGCATGCGACTCCCGAGCGAGCAGCGCGTGCAACGTCGCCATCGGCAGTGCCAACACCAACGCCGCAGCCGCCGCCATGGCCCATGGCATGCGCCCGACGCCGCCGGTGGCTGCAGGACGCACAGCGGCGGGCGGTAGCAGCGACTCCGGCTCGGCGTAGCGCGCGCCGATCATGAACATCAGCAAGATCACGACGCCGAAGAACGCCCAGCCGTAAATCAGGTGATCGACACCGACTGCAAGGGTGTTGTTCGAGTAATGACCAATCAGCACAATGAAGTAAGCGCGCAGCCAGTTCGCGATGATCGGCACCACCAGGGACACGCCAATGAATATCCAGCGTCGGCGCATCGAGCGGTAGTTGAGATAGGCAAACAGCGTGCCGACCATCAGCGACGCAATCAGGTAGCGCACACCACCACACGCGGCGACCACCGACCATGTACCCGAAGGAATGACGAACTGCTGGCCTTCACGGTAAACCGGTATGCCGGTGTTCAACAGCGCCCACACAGTGAAGTCGGCGGTTCTCTCCATCAACCACGGTGTTGTGAATTCGCCGATCGGTACCGCGAAGAATAGAAAACCGAGCGGAAACAGCATCGTGCGCGCGGCCGGCCAGCCGGCAAGCGCGGGTACCAGCAGCACGAGCATCGTGACGAGCATCGACTGGCTGAGGGCATTGACCGTGGCCAGGTCGCCGAGCAGCCAGAGCCCACCGGCTGCAGCGATGGCGAGCAGCAACCAGGGCGACGGCGCGGGCGTCTGCGCGGCGATGTCGGCGCGCAGACGCCAGATCAGCCAAATGGAGATCGGCGGCACCAGATAACAGTGCGCAAAGGTGCCGGAGCGCGACCAGATGTCGACCATCGCCGCCGCCGTGTCGCCGTAGATCAGCAGCGTGCCGAGCATGAAGACAACAAGCAGCGTGGCCGTCTGCGACCACGGCGAATGGCTGCGCGAGGCCATGATCGCGGCAGCCGCCGCCGGCGAGCCTTCGAGATAGGCCAGCGCTTCCTCGGTCGAGCCTTCCTTGACCGGGTCGTACCAAGGGCTGAAGAACGGTAGCTGCTTGACGAT
>JAKFUQ010000193.1 GCA_021732645.1 Rhizobacter sp.
CGCAGCCCACCGCCGTGACCGTGCACCAGCAGTCGCGCGTGCTGGAGGTCGGGTTTGCCGACGGCAGCGAATTCCGCATCCCGTTCGAGTTGATGCGGGTGTACTCGCCATCGGCCGAAGTGCAGGGCCATGGGCCAGGCCAGGAAGTGCTGCAAACCGGCAAGCGCGAGGTCGAGGTCGTCGCGCTCGAGCCGGTGGGCAACTACGCCGTGCTGCCGGTGTTTTCCGACGGTCACAACACCGGCATCTACTCCTGGGATTACCTGTACTTTCTGGGCTCGCAACAGACCCAGCTGTGGCAACAGTACGAAGAACGCCTCGCCTCGGCCGGCATGACCCGCGACACCCCCATGGTGGCGGCCACCGGCTCGGCCTGCGGCAGCCACGGCCACACCCATTGACCCGCTCCCCAGCCAGCACCCCCCAGCACCTTGTGAGCACCCCGTGAGCAACACCCATTTCGGTTTCAAGTCTGTCGACGAATCGCAAAAGGCCGGTCGTGTGCGCGGCGTTTTCGATTCGGTGGCATCGCGCTACGACGTGATGAACGACCTGATGTCGATGGGCCTGCACCGCGCCTGGAAGGCCTACACCATCGCGGTGGCCAACGCGCGTCCCGGCGACAGCGTGCTCGACATCGCCGGTGGCACGGGCGACCTTGCCGCGGCCTTCCACAAGGCGGTCGGTGCCACTGGCACCGTCGTTCACACCGACATCAACGAGGCCATGTTGCGCCAGGGGCGCGACCGCCTCACCGACACCGGCGTGCTGCTGCCCACCGCGCTGTGCGACGCCGAAACCCTGCCTTTCGCGGCCGACAGCTTCGATCTGGTGTCGGTGGCTTTCGGGCTGCGCAACATGACGCACAAGGACCGCGCGCTGGCCGAAATGAATCGCGTGCTGCGCCCCGGTGGCCGCTTGCTGGTGCTGGAATTCTCGAAAGTGGCCCAGCCGCTGGAGAAGGTTTACGACTGGTATTCGTTCAAGGTGCTGCCGAAGATCGGCCAGTGGGTCGCAGGCGATGCCGACAGCTACCGCTACCTGGCAGAGTCGATCCGCATGCACCCCGACCAAGAGGCGTTGAAGGCCATGATGAAGGCCGCCGGATTCGGCCACGTCGACGTGCACAACCTCAGTGCGGGCATCGTGGCGCTGCACGTCGGCATCAAATGCTGAGCGGCAACAGCCGGTCGCTTACCAGCTGCTACATATTCACGTTTTTCCGCATTGCCATATGGCTGCGCCCCGCGTTCGCGGGTGGTCGCAATGTCATGCTCCGCGGCTACACTGCCAATTGAACGTTGCTGAGCGCTTGACGTTTGGCGGCTGTGCACTGTCAACCCTGTTGGAGAAACCCTGGATGACTTCGAGTCTTGACGGAAGCGGCGCCTGCCGCGAAAGCCGATTCGGTGGCCGCTTCGCTGGCCGTATGACCTTGTTGGCACTGGCCGCCTCCCTCGCCTTGCTGGCAGGCTGCAGCGACAGCAAAAAAGAAAAGGTCGCCACGCAAACCGCGGCCAAGGTGAACAAAGAAGAAATCACCGTCCACCAGATCAACTTCGTGCTGCAACAGCAGCGCGGCCTGAAGTCCGAACAGGCCGATGCCGCAGGCAAGCAGATCCTGGAGCGCCTGATCGACCAGGAGCTGGCGCTGCAGAAGGCCGAAGACCTGAAGCTCGACCGCGACCCGCGTGTGGTGCAGCAGATGGAAGCCGCCCGGCGCGACATCATCGCCCGTGCCTACGTCGAGAAAACCGGTGAGGCTGCATCCAAGCCCACCGATGCCGAGATCAAGGCCTACTACGACGCCAAGCCCGCGCTGTTCTCCGCCCGCCGCATCTACAGCCTGCAGGAAATTTCGATCGAAGCCACACCCGAGCAAGTGGGCACGCTGCGCGAGCAGCTCGGTGCGGCCAAAAGCGTGAACGAGTTCGTCGAGTACCTCAAGGCCAACGGCTACCGCTTTTCGGGTAACCAGGCTGTGCGCCCGGCCGAACAACTGCCGCTCAACATGGTCGACAGCTTTGCCAAGATGAGCGACGGCCAGGCTGCGCTGCTGCCCTCGGCCACGGGCGCGCAGGTCATCTTGCTGGCGGGCTCGCGCTCCGAGCCGGTGGACGAGGCCCGCGCCAAACCGGCCATCGAGCAGTACCTGCTCAACGACGCCAAACGCAAGATCGTCGAGTCCGACATCAAGGCCTTGCGTGCCGCAGCCAAGATCGAATACGAAGGCAAGTTCGCCCCCACGGCGGCAGACGCCGCTTCGGCCGCAGCGCCAAGCCCGGCAGAGCCTGCCCCGGCAGCGACGCCAGCCCCAGCCCCTGCGCCAGCTTCCGCAGGCGGCTTGAGTGCCACCGACATCAGCAAAGGGATGGGCCTGAAATGACCAACCACACCTCCAGAATCGCGCTTCTGGCCGCTCTTGCGGCGGCGGCGTTTGGCTCGGCTGTTTTGCCAGCGCATGCCCAGGCGAGCGACCCTGCGGCCAGCGCCGCGGCACCGGTGGTCAACGAATACAAGATCGGCTCGGGCGACGTGGTGCGCATCAGCGTCTACCAGAACCCCGACCTGACGCTCGAAACCAAGATCACCGAAGCCGGCATCGTCACCTACCCGCTGCTGGGCACCATCCGCTTGGGCGGGCTGGGCGTCACGGCGGCTGAAAAGCTGATCGGCGATGGCCTGCGCAACGGCAACTTCGTCAAGCAGCCGCAGGTCACCATCGTGGTGCTGCAGGTGCGCGGCAACCAGGCCAGCGTGCTGGGCCAAGTCAATCGCCCCGGCCGCTTCCCCATTGAAGTGGCCGACATGCGGCTCACCGACCTGCTGGCCAATGCCGGCGGCGCGGCGGTCAATGGTGCCGATGTGGTGGTGCTCACAGGCACCCGTGGCGGCGCACCCTACCGCGTCGAGGTCGATTTGCCGACCCTGTTTGCCCCCGGTGGGCGCGACAAAGACGTGCTGATTCAAAACGGCGATACCCTGTGGGTCGACCGGCAGCCGCTGGTCTTCATCTACGGTGAAGTGCAGCGCCCCGGCGCGGTGCGGCTGGAGCGCGGCATGACGGTGATGCAGGTGCTGGCCACCGGCGGTGGCCTGAACCTGCGCGGCACCGAAAAAGGCCTGCGGGTGCACCGCAAGGGAGCCGACGGCAAGGTTCAGGTGGTTCAGCCCGCGATGGACGACACCCTGCTCGAAGGCGATGTGGTGTTCGTCAAAGAGAGCTTGTTCTGAGTTTTCGTGCACTGCCATGCGCCTGTCTTCTGACCAAACCCGCGCCATCCTGCGCTGCATGCACCAGCAGTTTGGCCCACACACCCGGGTGAGCCTGTACGGCTCACGCCTGGACGATGCGGGGCGCGGTGGCGATGTGGACCTGTTGGTGGAAACCGAGTCGCCACCCACGCTGCGCCAGCGCGCCCTCGCCACCGTGCGTCTGGAGCAGTCGTTGCAACTCCCCGTCGACTTGCTGGTGGTCGAACGCGGCAGCCGGGCTACTGCTTTCACCCGTTTGGCGCGCGCCAAAGCCAAGCTGCTGGAGCCTGCATGACAGCTGCTGGCAGCCTTGCAGCCGAGCGCGACCATCTGGCCAACCTGCTGGAGGCGGTGCAACGCTGCGCCTACTTTCTGCACGCCACGTCACAACGCTTGCCCTGGCCGCTCGACGCTGGCGTGTTGCGGCTGCGACAAAAAGACAATGGCCTGTTCGAGGTGTTGTCGGCATTCAACGAGCGCTTTGCCAAGTTGCAAGACACGCTTGGAGCTTCGATGCGTCACGCTGCCATGTTGATGAGCGAACCCAGCACCCCGTTTCTGCGGGTGCTGTCGTTGTTCGCCAAGTCGGGCGTGATCGATTCCGTTGAAGGCTGGCAGCTTTGCCGTGCTGCGCGCAACCTGGCCGCGCATGACTATGAAACCGACTACGTACGCATCGCAGAGCACTTCAATGAGTTTCACGGTCTGCAAGGCGTGTTGATCTCTGCCGCTGGGCGCATGCTTGACCTGTGCGCGCAAGCCCTGCAGATCACACCCGCCACGGCAGACTTTGACGCTGACTTCGCCCTTGTTCGCGCCACCCACAACGGCGGGCAAGGATGACCGCATGACCTCCGGCCTCAACCACACGATGTTCGAGCAAGCAAGCGCCAGGATGCACGAACCAACGCCCTCAGGAAAGCCCTCCCTATGAGCTTCGGCCAGTTTCTTTCCATCCTCAAGGCCCGCCGCTGGGTGGCGTTGGGGGTGCTGCTGCTGACGGTGGCCACCACGCTGCTCGTGAGCCTGTTGCTGCCCAAGCAGTACACCGCCACCGCATCGGTGGTGGTTGACTCCAAGCCCGACCCGGTCTCGGCCATTCTCTATTCCGGAGCGGCGTCGCCCGGCTACCTGGCCACGCAGGTCGACGTGATTCAAAGCGAGCGGGTGGCGGTGCGCGTGGTGCGCAACCTCAAGCTCAACGAGAACGAGCAGGTGCGCCAGCAGTGGCTGGAAGCGACCGAGGGCACGGGCAGCATTGAAACTTGGCTGGCGCAGAATTTTCAGCAGCAGATGGAGGTGAGGCCATCGCGCGAGTCCAGCGTTATCAGCGTGTCGTACAAGGCCCCCGACCCGCAATTTGCGGCCGGTCTGGCCAACGCTTTCGTGCAGGCCTACCTGGAGACCAGCCTCGAGTTGCGTGTCGATCCGGCCAAGCAGTATTCAAGCTTCTTCGATTCACGCGCCAAGGAAGCCCGTGATGCGCTGGAGAAAGCCCAGGCCAGGCTGTCGGCGTACCAGAAAGAAAAAGGCATCATCGCCAGCGACGAGCGGCTCGACGTTGAAAACGCGCGGCTGGCCGAGTTGTCATCCCAGGCGGTGCTGTTGCAAGCCCTGGCGTCGGAGTCGGGCAGCCGCCAATCGCTGTCGCGCGGGGCCCAGGCCGAACGCATGCAAGAGGTGCTGAACAACCCCGTCATTGGCGGGCTGAAGGTCGATTTGTCACGCGCCGAAGGCAGACTGCAGGAGTTGAGCGCCCGCCTGGGCGACAAGAACCCCCAACTGCTTGAGGCGAAAGCCAACATCGACGTGCTGCGCAGCAAGATTGCCGCCGAAGTGCAAAGCGTGACCGGCGGCGTGGGCGTCAGCAACACCATCACCCGCCAGCGCGAGGCCGACACCCGCGCCGCGCTGGAAGTTCAGCGTTCCAAGGTGCTGCGCATGAAAGCTGTGCGCGACGAAGGTGCGGTGCTGACGCGTGATGTCGAAAGCGCGCAGCGCGCCTTTGAGTCCATCACGCAGCGCTTTACCCAGACTTCGCTCGAAAGCCAAACCACGCAAAGCAACATCAACTTGTTGACCGCCGCCTCGCCACCGCTGGAACCTTCATCGCCCAAGATCGTGCTCAATTCGCTGCTGTCGATTTTTGTCGGCACGCTGCTCGCGGTGGGTGCGGCCTTGCTGATGGAGCTCAACAACCGCCGCGTGCGCAACGCCGAAGACGTGACCGCTGCGCTGGGCCTGGCCGTCATCGGCATCTTGCCGCGGCCCAACACCCGCCGACTGCGGGGTGGCAACCAGCCTACGCTGGCGCAACAACGCATGGTGGGCCGTCTGGCCGCGCCCGGCAAAGGGGCTTGACCATGGCCAAGTTTCGCGATTCATCCGCCAAAGACTTTGCGCAGACCGCCATTCCGGTCGACAACTCGGAAGAAACCACCGTGGTCGACCGATCGATCGGCGACATCATTGCCGAAACGCGCAACCTCAGCGCCGACCAGGTCGAGCAAATTCTGGCTCGCCAGCGCGAGCGGGGCGAGCGTTTCGGCGAAGCCGCCATCCAGCTTGGCTTTGCCAGCACCGACGACGTGCTATTCGCGCTGGCTCAGCAGTTTCACTACCCCTACGCCCCCGAAGAGCAGCGCAAGCTCAGTCCCGAGCTGGTGGCGCTGAACCAGCCGTTTTCGGTGCAGGCCGAAGCCTTCCGCGCCATCCGCAGCCAGGTGATGATGCGCGTGTTCAACGAACAGACGGGCGCGCACCCGGCGCTGGCCATCGTGAGCCCCGACTCCGGTGACGGCAAAACCTTCTTCGCCGCCAATCTGGCCGTCACCCTGGCGCAACTCGGCGGCCGCACCCTGCTGATCGACGCCGACATGCGCGGCCCGCGCCAGCACGAGGTGTTCAACCTGCCGAACAAGTCGGGCCTGTCGGGCGTGCTCTCGGGCCGCGCCGAAAGCCAGGTGGTGCAGCAAGTTCCGGGCGTCAGCAGCCTTTTTTTGCTGCCCGTCGGTATCACGCCGCCCAACCCACTTGAACTGGTGGAGCGCCCGGCCTTCGGGCTGCTGATTCGCGAGCTGGTCAGTAAATTCGACCACGTGGTTGTCGATACGCCTGCGGCCGAATACGGCAGCGACAGTGCGGTCATCGCCGCTCGTTGCGGTGCCGCGCTGGTGTTGGCTCGTCAGGGCAAGAGCGTCGTGGTGAGCTTGCAAGAGTTGGTGGCCAACCTGGCCGAGACTCCTGCCAAGCTGGCCGGTGTGATCGTCAACGAGTTCTGACCTTGCCTGCTGTGCAAACTGGCTCGGCACCCGCCGCACCTAGGCCGCCGCATCTGGTTCTGCCCGTCGGCTGCGACCGATGGGTGCTGGCGCTGCTGCTGGGTGGTTTCGCGCTGCTGTACGGCCCCGCCTACCTGGACTTGTCGCGGACGATCTGGGCCACTGATGAACAGGGCCATGGCCCCATCATCCTCGCGGTAGCCCTCTGGTTGCTGTACTCCCAGCGCCATGCGCTGGCGGCCCTGCCTGCCGAACCAGTGCCTTGGCTGGGGTGGCCACTGCTGGTGTTTGCGTTGTTGTTGTATGCGTTCGGTCGATCGCAAGACATCATCATGTTCGCGATCGGTTCCCAGATGGTGCTGATGGTCGCCGTGCTTTTGCTGTTCAGCAGCGTGCGCGGATTGCGCCTGGTGTGGTTCCCCATCTTTTTTCTGTTGTTCATGGTGCCGCTGCCCGAGGCCCTGGTGGCGGCAATCACAGCACCGCTGAAATCGGCGGTGTCGGCGGTGGCCAGCAATCTGCTTTACTACTTGGGTTACCCGGTAGGCCGCAGCGGCGTGGTGATGACAGTGGGCCCCTATCAACTGCTGGTGGCCGACGCCTGTGCCGGTCTGAACAGCATGTTCACGCTGGAAGCGCTGGGCATGCTCTACATGAACCTCATGCGCTACACCTCAGTCCCCCGCAATGTGGCACTGGCCATCTTGCTGATACCCACGGCCTTCATTGCCAACATCGTGCGGGTGATGATCCTGGTGTTGGTGACCTACCACTTTGGCGACGAGGCCGGGCAAGGCTTCGTGCACGGCTTTGCCGGCATGGTGCTGTTCATGGTGGCGCTGATGTTGATGTTGGTGCTCGACAAGGTGCTGGGTATGTTCTTCTCTAACGCCAAGGCGCCCGCATGAACAGTGCGCGGCTTCGAGCCGCATTGGTGGGATTGCTAATGGTGGTCAGCTTTGTGGTGGCGGCTGCCTGGAAGCCCACTGCAAAGCTGGCAGACCAGCGGCCCAAAGTGGTGCTGGAAACCATGTTCCCGAAAAAATTCGGCGAGTGGGTGACCGACGACAACCTGCCGGTTCAACTGGTGTCACCGGACACGGCTGCCCTGCTCAACAAGATCTACAACCAGACTTTGAGCCGCTCGTACGTCAACGCGAAGGGCGAGCGAATCATGTTGTCGGTGGCTTATGGCGGCGACCAATCTGACGGCACGCGCGCCCACCGGCCGGAGGTGTGTTACCCGGCACAGGGCTTTCAACTTCTAGACAGCACCACTGGCACGCTGCGGGGCGCGCACGAGGGCATGCGCGTGCGGCGGCTGGTGGCGAAACTCGGAGGCCGCAACGAACCCATTACCTACTGGACGGTGATTGGCGAGCGGGTCACCATCACTGGCACCGAGGCCAAGCTGGCCCAACTGTCATACAGCGTGCGCGGGCTGATTCCGGATGGCATGTTGGTGCGGGTGTCGAGCATCGACAACGACGTACAGGCGGCCTTCAAGGCGCAACAGGGCTTCATTAACCAACTCGGCCAGGCTATCAGTCCAGACGTGCGGTCAACGGTGATGGGGTCCGCAGACTCTGCCCAGGGTGCCAAGCGCTAGCGCCATGGCCATGCGCTTCCAGCTGACACGAGCCCAGCGTCATGCTTGAATTGCTGGGCTATGTCTTCGTTGTCCTGCCCTGGGTGATGGCCATTGGCATTCCTGCGGCGGCCATGGTGGCGCTGTTGGTGGGGCGCCGTACGGCCATCTATTGGGTGGGGGCCTACTTCGCACTGCTGCTTTATTTTCCGAGTGGCACCTATGGCCAGCTCAACGCTGAAGCCAGCGACAACTTTTACACCCGGGCCACCGGCACGTTCTATTTCTCTGCCATCAACATCATGCTGTTTGGCTTGGCGTTGCAGGCCTTCTTCGCGCGACGCATCGGTTTGCCACGGCCTGCCGTGGTACACAACCTGCTGGCACCGGCCCTGATGTTCATGGCCATCTTCGTTGGCAACATCCTGGTGGCCCAGTTTCTGCCGCTGGTGCATTGGACGCAACTGATCGGCCCCGCTGGTCTGCTGCATGTCTTCAACTTCATGTTGGCGTTTTATGTGCTGACGAGCGCACTGCGTGAGCCCAAGGACCTGGACCGCTTGGTCAACCTGATCT
>JAKFUQ010000111.1 GCA_021732645.1 Rhizobacter sp.
CTGGTGTGCAATTCCGACGAGGGCGAGCCCGGCACCTGCAAGGACCGCGACATCCTCATGTTCAACCCGCACATCGTCATCGAGGGCATGGCGATTGCCGCCTACGCGATGGGCATACCGGTGGGCTACAACTACATCCACGGTGAAATCTTCGACGCTTACGAGCGCTTCGAAGTGGCGCTCGAAGAAGCCCGCGCCGCTGGCTGCCTCGGCAACCAGATCATGGGGTCGAGCTTCAATTTCCAGTTGCATGCCTCGCACGGCTTCGGCGCCTACATCTGTGGCGAAGAAACAGCGCTGCTCGAATCGCTGGAAGGCAAAAAAGGCCAGCCGCGCTTCAAGCCGCCGTTTCCAGCCAGCTACGGCCTGTATGGCAAGCCGACGACGATCAACAACACCGAGTCCTTTGCGGCAGTGCCATGGATCATTCGCAACGGGGGTGCGTCGTACCTTGAAGTCGGCAAGCCCAACAACGGCGGCACCAAGATCTTTTCAGTGTCGGGCGATGTGAACCTGCCGGGCAACTTCGAAGTGCCGCTGGGCACGCCGTTTCCGGTGCTGCTGGAGCTCGCCGGTGGCGTGCGCACCGGCCGCAAGTTGAAGGCGGTGATACCTGGCGGGTCGTCGGCACCGGTGCTGCCGGGGACCACCATGATGAACACCACGATGGACTACGACGCCATCGCCAAGGCCGGCTCGATGCTGGGCTCAGGCGCGGTGATCGTGCTCGACGACAGCCGCTGCATGGTCAAGAGCCTGATGCGCCTGAGCTATTTCTACACCCACGAAAGCTGCGGTCAGTGCACGCCGTGCCGCGAGGGCACCGGCTGGCTGCACCGCATGGTCGATCGCATCGAGCACGGCCACGGCAAGATGGAAGACATTGACCTGCTGAACTCGGTGGCCGACAACATCCAGGGCCGCACCATCTGCGCGCTCGGCGAAGCCGCTGCCATGCCGGTGCGCGCGATGATCAAGCACTTCCGCCACGAATTCATCCATCACGTCGAGCACAAGACTTGCCTTGTGCCGAGCTACGTCTGAGTTGACGTTCCGAACGGCGCGCCATGATTGAAATCCAGCTTGATGGCCAGAAGGTCGAGGTTGCCGAAGGCAGCATGGTCATGCACGCTGCCGACAAGCTCGGCACCTACATCCCGCACTTTTGTTATCACAAGAAGCTGAGCATCGCGGCCAACTGCCGCATGTGCCTGGTCGACGTCGAGAAGGCGCCCAAGCCGATGCCCGCCTGCGCCACCCCGGTGACGCAGGGCATGATCGTGCGCACCAACAGCGCCAAGGCGCTGCTGGCGCAGCAGTCGGTGATGGAGTTCTTGCTGATCAACCACCCGCTGGACTGCCCGATCTGCGACCAGGGCGGCGAGTGTCAGTTGCAGGACCTGGCGGTCGGCTACGGCGGTTCGTCATCACGCTACCAGGAAGAAAAGCGCGTCGTCTTCCACAAGGACGTCGGCCCGCTGATCTCGATGCAGGAGATGAGCCGCTGCATCCACTGCACCCGCTGCGTGCGCTTCGGCCAGGAAGTGGCCGGCGTGATGGAGCTGGGCATGATCCACCGCGGCGAGCACTCCGAGATCACCACCGTCGTCGGCGACACCATCGATTCCGAGCTGTCGGGCAACATGATCGATGTGTGCCCGGTCGGCGCGCTGACCAGCAAGCCCTTCCGCTACAGCGCGCGCACCTGGGAGCTGTCGCGCCGCAAGTCGATCTCGCCGCACGACAGCACCGGCGCCAACCTCATCGTTCAGGTCAAGTCCGGCAAGGTGATGCGCGTCGTGCCGCTGGAAAACGAAGACGTGAACGAATGCTGGATCGCCGACCGTGATCGTTTCTCCTATGAGGCGGTCAACAGCGATCAGCGCCTGACCACGCCGATGCTCAAGCAAGGCGGCGAATGGAGGCCGGTCGATTGGACGACCGCGCTGCAATACGTCGCCAACGGCCTGGCGCAGATCAAGGCCGACCACGGTGCTGCGAGCATCGGCGCGCTCGGTTCGACGCACAGCACCGTCGAAGAACTGCACCTGCTGGCCAAGCTGATGCGCGGGCTGGGCAGCGACAACATCGACCACCGTCTGCGGCAATCTGACTTTTCGGTGAGCGGCCCGGGCGTGCGCTGGCTCGGCACCTCGATCGCGTCGCTGTCCTCGCTGCAGCGCGTGCTGGTCGTCGGCTCGTTCCTGCGCAAGGACCATCCGCTGTTCGCGCAGCGTTTGCGCCAGGCGGCGCGCCGGGGCGCGCGCATCCACAGCCTGCACGCGGTGCACGACGACTGGCTGATGCCGGTGGCCACCGCGCTGACCGCCGCGCCGAGCGGGTGGGTGTCGGCCCTGGCCGAGATCGCGGCCGCGGTGGCAGCGACGAAGGACGTGGCGCCACCGGTTGCCGGTGTGGAGCCCTCAGCGCAGGCGACGGCCATCGCCGCGTCGCTGCTCGGTGGTGACCGCAAGGCCATCCTGCTTGGCAACGCGGTCGTGCAGCATCCCCAGGCGGCCAGCCTGATGGCGCTGGCGCAGTGGATAGGTGAACACACGGATGCCTCGGTCGGTGACCTGGGTGCGGCGGCCAACACCGTTGGCGCGCAACTCGTCGGCGCGCAGCCTGCAGCCGCAGGCCTGAACGCCGGCCAGATGCTCGGCGGGTCGCTCAAGGCCTGCCTGCTGCTCAACGTCGAGCCCGACCGCGACGCCGCCAACCCGTCCGCTGCCGTAGCCGCCTTGCAGAGTGCCGCGATGGTGGTTGCGCTGACCGCGTTCAAGGACGCCGCCCTCGACTGCGCCGACGTGCTGTTGCCGATCGCGCCGTTCACCGAAACCTCGGGCACCTTCGTCAATGCCGAAGGCCGGGTGCAAAGCTTCCACGGTGTCGTCAAGCCGCTGGGCGAGGCGCGCCCGGCGTGGAAGGTGCTGCGCGTGCTGGGCAACATGCTGAGTCTGCCCGGCTTCGATTTCGAGACCGCCGAAGCGGTGCGCACCGAGGCGCTCGGCGATGTTGCTGCCATCCCGGCGCGCCTGAGCAACCGCATCGATGCGGCCGTCACGATCAGCACCGCGCCGGTGGGCCTGGAGCGCATCGCCGACGTGCCGATCTACGAGACCGACCCGCTGGTGCGCCGCGCCCCGTCGTTGCAGATGACGGCCGATGCGCGCGCGCCATCGGTTGGCATTCCGCAGGCGTTGTGGGCGCAACTCGGTCTGCAAGACGGTGACGCGGTGCGCGTGGCGCAAGGCGCGGCATCGGCGCAAGGCCCCGCCCGGCTCGACGCCACACTGGCCGCCAACACCGTGCGCGTGCCGTCGGGCTGCGCATACACCCGCTCGCTCGGCGCGATGTTCGGCGCGATCAGCATCGCCAAGGTCTGAGGCCGCGCATGTTCGACTCCGTCAACACCTTCGGCACCTCGATGCTCGGTGGCGCGTGGCCGGTTGCCTGGTCACTGATCAAGATCGTCGCGTTGGTGATTCCGCTGATGTTGTGCGTCGCCTACCTGACCTTGTGGGAGCGCAAGGCCATTGCCTTTACCCAGGTTCGCCCCGGTCCGAACCGCGTCGGCCCGCTGGGCCTGCTGCAGCCGGTGGCCGACGCCCTGAAGCTGTTGCTCAAGGAAATCATCGTCCCGGCTGCCGCCAACAAGGGCTTGTTCTTCCTTGGTCCGGTGATGACCATCATGCCGGCGCTGGCCGCTTGGGTGGTGGTGCCGTTCGGGCCCGAGGCGGCGCTGGCCAACATCAATGCCGGTCTGCTGTTCCTGATGGCCATCACCTCGATGGAGGTCTACGGCGTGATCATCGCCGGTTGGGCTTCGAACTCGAAGTACGCCTTCCTCGGTGCGTTGCGCGCATCGGCGCAGATGGTCAGCTACGAAATCGCGATGGGCTTCGCGCTGGTGGTCGTGCTGATGGTGTCGGCCAGCATGAACATGACCGAGATCGTGCTGTCTCAGGGGCGCGGCACGTTTGCTGACATGGGCGTGACCTTCCTCAGCTGGAACTGGCTGCCGCTGCTGCCGATCTTCGTCGTTTACGTGATTGCGGGCATCGCCGAGACCAACCGCCACCCGTTCGACGTGGTCGAAGGCGAATCGGAGATCGTCGCCGGCCACATGGTCGAGTACTCGGGCATGGGGTTTGCGATTTTTTTCCTGGCTGAGTACGCCAACATCATCCTGGTCTCGACGCTGGCCTGCGTGTTGTTCCTCGGTGGCTGGATGTCCCCGGTGTCGTTCTCGGCATTCGGCATGGCCACACCCGGCTGGATCGAAGCCTCGATGTGGTTCTGGAACTGGTTCTGGCTGTTCGGGAAAACGTTCGCCATCTGCACCCTGTTTCTGTGGGTGCGTGCGAGTTTCCCGCGCTACCGCTACGACCAGATCATGCGACTGGGCTGGAAGATCTTCATCCCGGTGACGTTGATCTGGCTGGTGGTGGTGGGCCTGTGGATCCAGTCGCCGTGGAACATCTGGAACTGACATGACAGCCCCCACGCTCATTTCATTCACTGCCCCCCAAGGGGGAGCGTCAGCGCCTTCGGGCGGCCGGGCGGCACTGACATGAAGACCGCCACGCCGATCAAGGACTTCGTCTCCAGCTTCTTGCTGCTGGAGCTGCTGAAGGGATTCAAGCTGACGGGGCGTCATTTCTTCCAGCGCACGATCACCGTGCAGTTCCCGGAAGAAAAGACACCGCAAAGCCCGCGCTTTCGCGGCCTGCACGCGCTGCGCCGCTACGAGAACGGCGAAGAGCGTTGCATCGCCTGCAAGCTGTGCGAAGCCGTGTGCCCGGCGCTGGCGATCACGATCGAAAGTGAAGTGCGCGACGACGGCTCGCGCCGCACCACGCGCTACGACATCGATCTGACCAAGTGCATCTTCTGCGGCTTCTGCGAAGAAAGCTGCCCGGTCGACTCGATCGTCGAGACCCACATCTTCGAATACCACGGTGAAAAACGCGGCGACCTGTACTTCACCAAAGAGATGCTGTTGGCGGTCGGTGATCGCTATGAACCCGAAATCGCAGCCAACAAGGAGGCCGACGCTCGCTACCGCTAGAGCGCATGAATCTTTCTACTGCGCGGGCTGATCTCGCGTTTCCGGTGCTCACCGTACTTTTGTACGGCTCCGCTCCTCGACGCAACCTCAGCCCGCTCGCTACGAAATCTTCACGCGCTCTGGACGCACTGTTCTCTCAGCGAGTTCTCCTCGCCTGATCCGCTGCCTTTGACGGATCGACGACGAGCCCCTAGACCCCATGACCACGACCCCTGCGCTCTTTTATGTCTTCTCCGCGGTGCTGCTGTTTGCAGCGTTCCGCGTCATCACGGCCCGCAGCCCGGTGTATGCGGCGCTGTTCCTGGTGCTCGCGTTTTTCTCGGCGGCCTGCGTGTGGATGCTGTTGCGCGCCGAGTTCTTGTCGATCGCGCTGATCCTGGTCTATGTCGGTGCGGTGATGGTGCTGTTTTTGTTCGTGGTGATGATGCTCGACATCAATGTCGACTCGCTGCGTGAGGGATTCTGGAAGCACGCGCCGGTCGCCGGTGGTGTGGGTCTGGTCATCGCACTGGAAATGGCGGCCGTGTTGATCCCTGGCTTCAATCTGCCCAGCGCACCGGCCGCGGAGGCCGACGATCTGAAGCTCGGCAACACCAAGCTGCTGGGCATCGAGATCTACACCCAGTACCTGTATGCGCTGGAGATCGCGGCAGTGCTGTTGCTGGTCGCGATCATCGCGGCGATCGCGCTCACGCTGCGCCAGCGCAAAGACACCAAGCACACCGACGCATCGCAGCAGGTCAAGGCCAAGAAGGCGGATCGCGTGCGGCTGGTGCAAATGCAGCCCACCGTCGAGCGCCCTGAGGGCGACCCGGCGCCATTGGCTGCGTCTGCGCCTGCGAAGCCCACCGGAGCGCCCTCATGAGCTTGTTGTTCTTCGGGCCGATCACGCTGGGTCACTACCTGTCGGTGGGTGCAATCCTGTTCGCGCTGTCGGTGATCGGCATCTTTCTCAACCGCAAGAACCTGATCGTGCTGCTGATGGCCATCGAATTGATGTTGCTCGCGGTCAACCTGAACTTCATTGCGTTCTCCCATTTCCTGGGCGACATGGCGGGCCAGGTGTTCGTGTTCTTCATCCTCACCGTCGCAGCGGCCGAATCGGCCATCGGCCTGGCGATCCTGGTGGTGCTGTTCCGCAATCGGGCCACGATCAACGTCGACGAGCTCGACAGCCTCAAGGGCTGACCGCCCCACGCACCTGCAGCCCGCACACGACATGTCCGCACAACTTTCCCCCCACCTGCTGCTGGCGGTGCCCTTGGCGCCGCTGGTCGGTGCCATTGCCGCCGGCTTCTTCGGCAAGGTCATCGGTCGCAGCGGGGCGCACAGCGTCACCATCCTCGGCGTGCTGGTTGCCTTCATCCTCTCAGCGATGACCTTGCAATCGGTGGTCGTTGATGGCGCGCACTACAACGCCACCGTCTACGAGTGGATGCAGGTCGGCGGGCTGACGATGGAGGTCGGTTTCCTGATCGACGGCCTGACCGCCATGATGATGTGCGTGGTGACCTTCGTGTCGCTGATGGTGCACGTCTACACCATCGGCTACATGGCCGAGGAAGACGGCTACCAGCGCTTCTTCAGCTACATCTCGCTGTTCACCTTCTCGATGCTGATGCTCGTGATGAGCAACAACTTGCTGCAGCTCTTTTTCGGCTGGGAAGCGGTCGGCCTGGTGTCCTACCTGCTGATCGGCTTCTATTTCAAGAAGCCGACGGCGATCGCGGCGAACATGAAGGCCTTCCTGGTCAACCGCGTCGGTGACTTCGGCTTCATTCTTGGCATCGGCCTGATCGTCGCCTATGCCGGAACGCTGAATTACAGCGAGGCGTTTGCCAAGGCCGAAGTGCTGTCGCAGGCCACGCTGCCGGGCACCGGCTGGATGCTGATCACCGTGATCTGCATCTGCCTGTTCATTGGCGCCATGGGCAAGAGCGCGCAGTTCCCGTTGCATGTCTGGCTGCCCGATTCGATGGAAGGCCCGACCCCGATCTCGGCGCTGATCCATGCAGCCACGATGGTCACCGCCGGCATCTTCATGGTGACGCGCATGAGCCCGCTGTTCGAGCTGTCGGACACCGCGCTGAGCTTCATCATGGTGATCGGCGCCATCACCGCGCTGTTCATGGGCTTTCTCGGCATCGTCCAGAACGACATCAAGCGGGTGGTGGCCTATTCGACGCTGAGTCAGCTGGGTTACATGACCGTGGCGCTCGGCGCGTCGGCCTACTCGGTCGCGGTGTTTCACCTGATGACGCACGCCTTCTTCAAGGCGCTGCTGTTTCTGGCTGCGGGTTCGGTGATCATGGGCATGCACCATGACCAGGATATTCGCAACATGGGCGGCCTGCGCAAGTACATGCCCATCACCTGGATCACGGCGCTACTGGGCTCGCTGGCGCTGATCGGCACACCGCTGTTCTCAGGCTTCTATTCGAAAGACAGCATCATCGAAGCGGTGCACGCGAGCCATTTGTGGGGCTCGGGCTTTGCGTACTTCGCCGTGGTGGCGGGGGTGTTCGTCACGGCGTTCTACTCGTTCCGGATGTACTTCCTGGTCTTCCACGGCAAGGAGCGTTTCCACAACAAGCCGCTCCCCGGTGAGCACGATGCGCATGGCGGACATGACGCCCATGGACACGACGACGGGCACGGACATGTCGCTGCGATCCACGCCAAGGCGGACGATCACGGCAGCCACGACTCCACGCCGCACGAATCACCCTGGGTGGTCACGCTGCCGCTGGTGCTGCTGGCGATTCCGTCGGTGCTGATCGGCTACTTCACGATCGTGCCGATGCTGTACGGCGATCTGTTCAAGGACTCGATCCTCATCAACGCGGCGCTGCACCCGGCGATGTCCGAACTCGCCAGCGCATTCCACGGGCCGTGGGCGATGGCGGTGCATGGCCTGGGCACGCTGCCGTTCTGGCTGGCGCTGGCCGGCGTGGTGGTGGCCTATGTGTTCTACGTGCTGAAGCCGGAGATTCCGGCCGCCTGCGCGCGAAACTTTGCACCGGTCATCAAGGTGCTCGAGAACAAGTACTACATGGACTGGTTTAACGAACATGTGCTGGCCGCAGGGGCGCGCTTGCTGGGCCGCGGACTGTGGAACGGCGGCGATGTCGCCTTCATCGACGGTGCCCTGGTCAACGGCTCGGCACGTGGCATCGGTGCGCTGGCATCGGTCGTGCGGCTGGTGCAGACCGGCTACCTCTACTGGTATGCGCTGGTGATGATCTTGGGTCTGATGGGATTGATGACCTGGCAGTTGTGGCCCTACCTGGGGCATCTGCTCGGGCGCTGAGCCCGAGCCGCGCGGGGTCACGGAGAAAACATGGGTTTGTTGAGCCTGGCCATCTGGCTGCCTATTCTGTCGGGTGCGGTGCTGTTGGCGATGGGTCGGGCCGAGCACGTTGCCGCCGCCCGCTGGTTCGCCTTGATCGCCGCCATCGCTTCCTTCCTCGTGACGCTGCCGCTGATCACCGGCTT
>JAKFUQ010000039.1 GCA_021732645.1 Rhizobacter sp.
GACGCTCATCGGCCCGGACCACAAGCGCAAGTGGCTGGAGGTCGCTGCGCAGCTCCCGGTTAAATCGGCCGATGAGCGTCAGCGTATCCAGGCGCGCATGACCGAGTGGGCCGCGCTGACACCGAATCAGCGAGGCACTGCTCGCCTGCAGTTCAAACAGGCGCAGCAGCTGGCGCCGTCGAACCGACAGGCGCGTTGGGACGCTTATCAAGCGCTGCCCGAGTCGCAGAAGAAGGAGCTGGCTGCGCGTGCGGCGCCCGCGTCATCCATCAGCATTGCCTCGAAGCACCGAGCCAAGGCAGCCGCCTCGGCTGACACTGAATCGCGTGACGCCCAAACCAAGTCCAATGAGGTCACACCGCCAGACGTGCGCCGCACGGTCCGTTCGGTGGCACCCACGGTGGTTCAGGCGCCGACCGGTGCCACGACCACGCTGATCTCCGGATCGCCCACGCCCCCGGCGCACCAGCAGGCCGGCCTGCCGAAAATCACAGCATCACCCAATTTCGTGAACCCCTCCACCCTGCTGCCAAAACGTGGCCCGCAAGGTGCGGCGGTCGTCTCGGCAGGCGCCTCGGCGCCTGCCGCGGCCCGCCGTTGACCGGGGCATGGCGACCGGCCTGTTCAAACCTCTGGCGCCGATGGCCCAGTCAGCGCCCAGCTTGCGGCGGCGCATGGCCTGTTTCGTGTACGAAGGCATGATCCTGTTTGGCATCGGCTTGATTCCTGGCGCTCTGGGTGCCTTGTTTGTGGCACTGACGGGCAAAACCCACCCACTGCAAAGCGAAACTGCACTGCGTGCCTTTGCGTTCGTTTTCTACGGCGTCTACTTCACGTATTTTTGGTCACGGCGTGGGCAGACGCTGCCGATGCAGACTTGGCACATCCGCGTGCTCACCAGTTCAGGCGAATCGCTGAGCCAGAAGCGCGCCGTGGCGCGCTACCTGGCCGGTTGCCTCTGGTTCGCTCCAGCCGCACTGATCGCTGCACTGAACCACTGGACGCGCTGGGATGCGCTGGCGGCCGTCGCGGTCGGCATCGTCGTCTACGCGCTGCTTGCGCTGCTGCATCCTCAGCGGCAGTTCTGGCATGACGCCATCTGCGGCACGCAGCTCGTCGATGCAAAGCCGCAGCCCCGGCGCAGAAGCTGAGTCCACGTGCGCGATGTCCGCACGTGACCGCCACGTTCTTGCGCAACCGCTCAGATCGCTTCTTCGCCGCTCTCGCCGGTGCGGATACGCACCACCTGCTCAATCGAGGTGACAAAAATCTTGCCGTCGCCGATCTTGCCCGTTCGAGCGGCTTTCACGATGGTGTCGATGCAGCGGTCGAGGTCGGCGTCCTTGACCATCAACTCCAGTTTCACCTTCGGCAAGAAGTCGACGACATATTCGGCGCCGCGGTACAGCTCGGTGTGCCCCTTTTGGCGACCGAACCCTTTGACTTCGGTCACCGTCATTCCGGTGACGCCGACCTCGGCCAGCGCCTCGCGGACTTCTTCAAGTTTGAACGGTTTGAGGATGGCGGTGATCTGCTTCATACGGATCCTGACGTTGATTTCAATCAAGTTTAAGCGCTGATCAGGCGCGGAATTTCGAGGTGATCGGATAGCGCCAATCGCGCCCGAACGCGCGGTGGGTGATGCGGATGCCGACCGGCGCCTGGCGGCGTTTGTACTCGTTGATCTTGATCAGCCGGGTGACGCGCTCGACATCGGCCCGATCGAAGCCGGCAGCGACGATGTCTTCAATGCTCTGGTCGTTTTCCATGTAGCGCTCGACCACCTCGTCGAGCACTGCGTAGGCAGGCAGGCTGTCCTGGTCGGTCTGGTCGGGTCGAAGTTCGGCCGATGGTGGCCGCGTCAGGATGCGCTGGGGAATCACCTCGCCCTTGCCATCGTTGTCCTGCGCGTTCTTCCACGCACACAGCCGGTACACCAGCGTTTTCGCCACGTCCTTGATGACCGCAAAGCCGCCCGCCATGTCGCCATACAGCGTGCAGTAGCCCGTGGCCATCTCGCTCTTGTTGCCGGTGGTCAGCACGATCGCGCCGAATTTGTTGGACAGCGCCATGAGCAGCGTGCCGCGGATGCGCGCCTGGATGTTTTCCTCGGTCGTGTCCTCGGCATGGCCTGCGAACTCGGCAGCCAGGCTTTGCTGGAACGACGCGAACATCGGCGCGATCGAGATTTCGTCGTAACGCACACCCAGGCGCTGCGCCATGTCGCGCGCGTCGATCCACGAGATGTCGGCGGTGTAGGGTGAGGGCATCATCACGGTACGCACCTTGTCTGCGCCGAGTGCATCGACCGCAATGGCCAGCACCAGCGCCGAATCGACACCCCCGCTCAGACCGATCAGCACGCCTGGAAAGCCGTTCTTGCCGATGTAGTCGCGCACCCCAGTGACCAGTGCCGCCCAGGCCTGCGCCTCGATGCACGGCACTGGGGCGATGTCACCGACCACCGCGTTTGCCGACACCTCGAGCAGCAGCAGCGACTCTTCGAACATCGGGGCCCGCGCGGTGACGCAGCCTGCCGCATCGACCGCAAACGACGCACCGTCGAACACGACCTCGTCTTGTCCACCGGTCAGGTGGGCATAGAGCAAGGGCAGGCCGACATCGCGAGCACGCTCGCCCATGCGGCCCTCACGCTCGGCGACCTTGCCCAGGTGGTACGGCGAGGCGTTCAGCACGCACAGCACCTGTGCGCCGGCAGCCTTCGCGCTGCGGGCCGGTTCGTCGAACCAGGCGTCTTCGCAGATCGCCAGGCCGAAGCGCAGGCCATCGACTTCGAACACCACCGGGCCCAGCCCCGCATCGCGACCGGACGCGAAATAGCGGCGCTCATCGAAGACCTGGTAGTTCGGCAGCTCGCGCTTGCAGTAGGTTGCGATCACGCGGCCTTCGCTCAGTACCGAGGCGGCGTTGTGCCGGCGCGGCACCGCGTGCGACTTGGTGCGCACATCGGGTTGATCGGCCAACTGATGCGGATGGCCCACCACCACATGCAAGCCCGGCAAGTCCGCCAGCGCGGTGGCGCAATCGGCCAGCGCGTCGCGGCAGGCTTGCATGAAGGCCGGGCGCAGCAGCAAATCTTCCGGCGGATAACCACACAGACTCAACTCCGGCGTCACCACCAGCCGCGCGCCCTGAGAATGCGCACGGCGGGCGAATTCAACGATCTTCTTGGCATTGCCGACCATGTCACCGACCGTTGCATTGATCTGCGCCAGCGCAACTTTGACCGCAGGAAGGGAGCTCATGTTCAAGGCCGGATCACAGTGCAGGAATCAGAAAGCAAAGCAGCATTGAAGAATACTGTCATTCGGGTTCACGACCACCCTGCTGGCATCGCGGCAGCAGACTGGAATGCCCTCCTCTACGAACAGTCCAGCGCCACGCCCTTCATGCGCCACGAATACCTGCTGGCGCTGCACGAGTCCGGCAGCGCCACGGCCAAAACCGGCTGGCAGCCGCAGTTCCTGTCGGTGCACGAGGACGACACGCTGGTGGCGGCCTGTCCGCTGTACATGAAGACCCACTCCTATGGCGAGTACGTGTTCGACTGGGCGTGGGCGGATGCCTACCGTCGCCACGGGCTGGACTACTACCCGAAGCTGCTCGATGCGGTGCCGTTCACGCCGGTGCCCGGTCCGCGCCTGCTGGCGCGCGATGCAGAGTCGCGCGTGGCGCTGTTGAAGGGCATGCAAAAGCTGGTGACGCAGGCCGACCTGTCGTCGGCACATTTGCTGTTCCTCGACGAGGCCGACAGCGCCGCGGCGCGCGAAGCCGGCTGGATGCTGCGCAGCACGGTGCAGTTCCACTGGACCAACCGCGCGCCACAGCCGTATGCCGACTTCGCTGATTTCCTGTCCAGCCTGCAGCGGGAAAAGCGCAAGAAGATCCAGCAGGAGCGACGCCGTGTGACTGATGCGGGAGTCAGCTTCGACACCCTGCAAGGCGCAGCCATCACCGAGGCCGACTGGGACTATTTCTACCGCTGCTACACCCTGACCTACCAGATGCACCGCTCGACGCCTTACCTGACCCGCGACTTCTTCGCGCGCATGGCGCAGACGATGCCCGAACACTGGCTGCTGTTCATCGCCCGCCGCGAGGGCGAACGCATTGCGGCCTCGCTGATCGGCATCGATCATGCCAACGGCAGCGCTTTCGGCCGCTACTGGGGCGCGACCGAAGCGGTCAGCTGCCTGCATTTCGACGCCTGCTACTACCAGCCGCTGGCCTGGTGCATCGCCCACGGCTACCAGCGCTTCGAAGGGGGCGCGCAGGGCGAACACAAGATGGCCCGCGGCCTGCTGCCGGTGCAGACGCACTCAGCGCACTGGCTGGCGCACCCTCAGTTCGCGGAGGCGGTGGCGAATTTTCTGCAGCAAGAGGGCGCAGGCGTCGCCCAGTACGTCGATGAACTCCACGACCGCCTGCCGTTCAAGGCTTGTTCTTGAAATCGCCCGCAAAACCGTAGACAAATTTCTCAGCCGTCAGGTGCTTGCGCAGCGCGGCATTGACCTGCTCCAGCGTCAGCGATTGCAATTGCGCGTCGACCTGCGCGGTGCGCTCGAAGGTGCGCCCGAGGTGGAGGTTGGTCGCCAGCGCAGCGGCCACCGTCGAATCGCGCGAGCGAAAAAGCCGCCGGAAGTTGAGCAGGCCGCGTTGGCCTTCCGCCAGTTCCTGTGCGGTGAAGCCGTCTTTCAAGGCACGAGCCACCTCTTCGCGGAACGCCGCCTCCACCTTGGGCTGATTCTGCGGCGCAAAAATCGCTGTGGCCGACCACGGCGAATGCGGCTCGAAGAGGTTCCACTCGACCGTGCTGCGCACGTCGTACGACAGCCCTTCATTCTCGCGGATGCGTTTCCACAGGCGTGAACTGCCGCCCGAGCCGAGCAGGTAATTCGCCATCGTCAGCGCCGCGTAATCGGCATCGCTTTCAGCCACCGGCAGCGGCAGCTCGACACGCATCGTCGCGTTTTGCTTGTCGGGGGTGGCCAGCAGCAAGCGCTCGGGCGGCACCGCGATCAGCGGCTGCGCTACGCGGGTGTAGGGCATGCCGACCTGCCAATCGCCGAAGGCCGTTTGCAGCGCAGCACGCACGGCAGCCACATCGAAGTCACCGACCGCTGCGAATTCACCTGAGGCGGCACCGTAGAACTTCTGATGGTGTTCACGCACCTGTTCCAGCGTGACGCTGCGGACGTCTTGCACGATCTCATCGAAGGTGCTCGCGTAGCGCAAGTCGCCGCGTGGATAGGGGTTGCCCAAGCGGTTCAGCGCGTTGCCGAGCACCGCCTCGGGCTCCTTGCGCTCTTGCTCGATGCTGGCAAGTGACTGGCGCTTGATCTCGTCCAACGCCTCTGTCGGAAAACTTGGGCGGCGAAGCAGGTCGCCGACCAACGCAATCGCCTCGGCCAGGTGCTCGCGCCGCGAACTCAGGTTCACCGTCACCAGCCCGGCGCTGCCGCCGATGCTCATCTCGGTGCGCAGCGCGTCGAGCCGGTCGCCGATTTGCTGGCGCGACAAGGTCATGCTGCCCTTGTCGAGCATCGCCGCCACGGTGTCAGCGATCTGCCCTTGCCCAAACAGCGATTTCTCGTCGCCAAAGTGCAGGCTGAGCGTGGCTTGCACTGAATTGCCGCGGCTGCCTTTGGGCAACAACGCCACGCGCACGCCACCGACATCGAAACGCTGGGTACGGCGGTCGATGTTGGCCGGTGTTGCCTCGAAGTCTTCGACCGCAGCCGCAGCGGCTTGTGGCTTGAAGGCCTGCAACTGCGCAGCGACATCGACCCTGGCCGGCGCCGGTGCGCGCAGCGGCAGATCGGTCGGCAAGTAGGTGCCGAGGGTGCGGTTGGCGGTCAGCAGGCGCTGTTCGGCCACGCGTTGCACATCGGCCAGGGCGGCGTCGCGGATCCGGTCGCGGGTCAGGAAAAACAAGCGCCAGTCGCCCATCGCCACCGTCTCACTCAGTGCCACGCCAACGGTCTCGGGGTTGGTGAAAGCCTGCTCCCAGCCGTTGAGCCACTTGGCCTTGGCGCGGTCCAACTCCTCCACCGTGATCGGCTCGCGACCCACCGATTCCAGCGTACCCAGCAACGCGTTCCGCGCCACGTCGACATCCTGCTGCGCACCCAGCTGCGCACCGAACAGTGCGAAACCGGGCTCGGCCAGGCCAAGCGCAAACGCGTAGGTGGTCGAGGCCAAACCCTTTTCGGTCAGCGCCTTGTGCAGCCGACCACCGGGCGCATCGCCCATGATCGAGCCGAGCAACTCGACCGCCGCGAAGTCGGGGTGCGCCCCCGGCGGCACGTGGTAGGCCGCGTACAGCACCGGCACGCCGCCAGTGCGCCGCAGCGTGATGCTGCGCTCGCCGTCTTGCACTGCATCCAATGTGTAGAGCGCTGGCAGCAGGCGTGTGGGCTTCTTGATCGCGCCGAAATCCTTGGCGATCCACGCCAGCACCTTGTCGCGCGGGAACTTGCCGGAGACGATCAGCGTCGCGTTGTCGGGTTGGTAGTACTTTCTGTAAAAAGCCTGCAGGCGCGGGATGTCCACATTCTCGACATCACTGCGCGCGCCGATGGTGGACTTGCCGTAGTTGTGCCACTGGAACATGGCCGCCAGCGTTTGCGAGAACAAGACACGCTCGGGGTTGTTTTCGCCCGACTCCATCTCGTTGCGCACCACCGTCATCTCGGTGTCCAGGTCCTTGCGGGCGATGTGGCTGTGGATCATCGAATCGGCCTGCCAGCCCAGGTACCAGCGCAGGTTGTCATCGTTGGCCGAGAAGCTGGCCGTGTAGTTGGTGCGGTCGAACCAGGTACTGCCGTTGGCGGCCAGGCCGCGCTTGGTGAACTCAGACCAAACTGCAGGGTGCTTCGGCGAGCCCTTGAACAGCAGGTGCTCCAGCAGGTGCGCCATGCCGGTTTCGCCGTAGTTTTCGTGGCGCGAACCGACGCGGTAGGTCAGGTTGACGGTGGTGGTGGGCTTGGAGCTGTCAGGGATCAGCAGCACCTGCAGGCCATTGGCCAGGCGGTATTCATCGATGCCTTCGACCGACTGCACACGGCTCACGCCCTGAGGCAGGGTTTGCGCCTGGGCCGATGGTGCTACGAGAGGCAACATTGCCGCCCACAAAGACAAAACCAGGGGAAACGCGCGCAGCGAAGGATTCACGGGAGTGCTCTGCAAGCCAAATGGGCGGGCAGTGTAGAGCGCGAACTCGCTCAGTCGGTTCCCCCGGTTCTGCCGTCTCGCAGTCGAAAGGGCATGGAGGTTCAGTGCCCCGGCGCTTTTCGGTAGGCAGCAATGCCGGCAAGGATTTCCTCATGCGCGGCCTCGGCACCCACCCAGCCCAGCACCTTGACCCATTTGCCGGGCTCCAGATCCTTGTAGTGCTCAAAGAAGTGCTGGATGGTCTTGATGCGCAGCGGGTTCAGGTCTTCAGGCTTGCGCCACTGGCTGTAGATCGACAGCACCCGGTCGATCGGCACCGCCAGCAGTTTGTTGTCGCCGCCGGCTTCGTCTTCCATCTTCATCATGCCGATCGCCCGGCAGGTCACCACCACACCCGGAATCAGCGGCACCGGGGTGATGACCAGCACGTCGACTGGATCGCCGTCGTCGGACAGCGTGTTGGGGATGTAGCCGTAGTTGCACGGGTAGTGCATGGCCGTGCTCATGAAGCGATCGACGAACAGCGCACCGGACTCGTGATCGACCTCGTACTTGATCGGGTCGGCGTTCATCGGGATCTCGATGATCACGTTAAATTCTTCGGGCGCCTTGGGGCCGGGGGTCACATTGTGCAAACTCATGGAAAGCTCTCATTGAAAAAGTGGCATCCTCATTATAAGGAGCGATTCGTGATCTCTGGTGACCGATTCATCAGCACGCAGCAAGCACCGCAGGAAAACACCGTGAAAACGCCAAAGCATGCCACTGTAGAGTGAAAGGTTGCTCAGCCAAGCGCTGGCACGGGCTGCTCGGGGTGCGACATCCCGGGTCAGCTTCCATCCCATCGGACTCGACCTGCGGAAGGGAATACCTTGACATTGATCTCCACCCCCACGGCGCTCTATGCAGCGCTGGCGTGCGGCCTCGCGGCTGTGGTTTACGGTTTCGTTCAACGCAGCTGGATCCTGCGCCAAGACGCAGGCAATGCGAGGATGCAAGAGATCGCTGGGGCCATCCAGCAGGGGGCGGCCGCGTACCTGGCGCGGCAGTACCGCACCATCGCCATCGTCGGCGTGGTGCTGGCGATCCTGATCGCAGTGTTCCTCGACATCACGTCGGCCGCAGGCTTCGTGCTCGGCGCATTTCTGTCCGGGGCTTGTGGCTTCATCGGCATGAACGTTTCGGTGAAGGCCAATGTGCGCACTGCGCAAGCGGCTACCCGTGGCATCGGCCCCGCGCTCGATGTCGCCTTCAAGGGCGGCGCGATCACCGGCATGCTGGTGGTCG
>JAKFUQ010000146.1 GCA_021732645.1 Rhizobacter sp.
TACTTCTGGCCGGGGAACATGCGCGGCATGAAGCTCCACTTCAGCCCCGTCGGGAAACCCGCACCGCCGCGGCCGCGCAGTCCAGAGGCCTTGACCTCGGCGATCACTTCTTCCGGCGTCATGCCCGCGCCGCCGTCAAGGCCCAGGATCTTGCGCAGCGCCTGGTAGCCGCCGCGCGCCACGTAATCGGCGAGTCGCCAGTTGCGGCCGTTCAGGTCGGCATAAATCTGCGCGCCGATGTGGCGCCCATGGAAACACGTGGTTTCACCGTCGGCATGGAATTGGGAAAGATCAAGCATGGAAGGCCCCTGAACAGCTCATCGGGACACGGCGGGTTGCGACTGGAGTACGTCCACCAGCGCGTCCAGCCGCTCGTGGCTCATGAAACTGCACATCGTTCGGTCGTTGACCAGCAGCACCGGCGCGTCGGCACACGCACCCAGGCATTCGCTTTGCTGCAGCGTGATCAGGTCGTCGGCGGTGGTGCCACCCACGTCGACACCCAGCTTGCGGCACAGGTGCTCCAGCGCTTGCTGCCCGTCGCGCAACTGGCACGGCAGGTTGGTGCAGACATTGATCTTGTAGCACCCCACCGGCCGCTGGTTGTACATGTTGTAGAAGGTGGTGACCTCGTGCACAGCGATCGGCGGCATGCCCAGGTAATCGGCCACGCCCTTCTCGGTGTCGGCGGACACGTAACCCTGCTCCTGCTGCACGATGGCCAGGCAGGCCATCACCGCGGACTGTTTCTGGTCGGCCGGGTACTTGGCCACCTCGAACGCAAAGCGCTCCAGGGTGGCCGCGGAAAAGACGGCAGAAGGCTGCAGGTATTCGCTCACCGGTCGATTTCTCCGAAAACGATGTCCATCGTGCCGATGACCGCGACCGCGTCGGCAATCATGTGGCCACGTGCCATTTCATCGAGCGCGGCGAGGTGCGCGAAGCCCGGCGCACGGATCTTCAGGCGATACGGCTTGTTCGCACCGTCGCTCACGATGTAGATGCCGAACTCGCCCTTCGGATGCTCCACCGCCGCATAGGCTTCGCCCACCGGCACGTGGAAGCCTTCGGTGAACAGCTTGAAGTGGTGGATCAGCTCTTCCATGCTCGACTTCATGTCGACGCGCGACGGCGGCGCCACCTTGTGGTTCGAGGTGATCACCGGGCCCGGATTCACGCGCAGCCATTTGACGCACTGCTGGATCAGCCGGTTCGACTGGCGCATTTCTTCGATGCGCACCAGGTAACGGTCGTAAGTGTCGCCGTTGACGCCCACGGGGATGTCGAAATCCAGGTGCTCGTAGATGTCGTAGGGCTGCTTCTTGCGCAGGTCCCACGCTATGCCCGAACCGCGCAGCATCGGGCCGGTGAAGCCGAGGTTCAGCGCCCGCTCGGGCGACACCACACCGATACCCACCGTGCGCTGCTTCCAGATGCGGTTGTCGGTCAGCAGCGTTTCATAGTCGTCGACGCACTTCGGGAAGCGCTGGGTGAAGTCGTCGATGAAGTCGAGCAGCGTGCCGTGGCGGTTGTCGTTCAGCGCCGACATCACCTTGGCGTTGCGCACCTTCGAGGCCTTGTACTGCGGCATCGTGTCGGGCAGGTCGCGGTAGACGCCACCCGGGCGGATGTAGGCAGCGTGCATGCGCGCGCCCGACGCCGCCTCGTACATGTCGAACAGGTCTTCGCGCTCGCGGAAGCAGTAGATGAAGATGTTCATCGCACCGCAGTCCAGGCCGTGCGCGCCGAGCCACATCAGGTGGTTCATCAGCCGCGTGATCTCGCTGAACATCACGCGGATGTACTGCGCGCGCACCGGCACGTCGACGCCGAGCAGCCGCTCGATGGCCAGGCAGTACGCATGCTCGTTGCACATCATCGACACGTAGTCGAGGCGGTCCATGTAGGGCAGCGACTGGATGTACGTCTTGCTCTCGGCCAGCTTCTCGGTCGCGCGGTGCAGCAGACCGATGTGCGGGTCGGCACGCTGGATCACCTCCCCATCAAGCTCCAGCACCAGGCGCAGCACCCCGTGCGCCGCCGGGTGCTGTGGCCCGAAGTTCAAGGTGTAGTTCTTGATATCCGCCATGTCAGTTGCTCACGGGCGGCAGCACAACCGCATCGATCAAGCGGACGCCGCGGAACCGGCTCTGCCGGGCCGCCAGCGGCGCCCCCTTGAGGGGGAGCGGCGAAGCCGCAACGGGGGTGGGCGTCATTTCAGCCCGCCGTAGTTGTCTTCACGGATGATCCGTGGCGTGATGTCTCGCGGCTCGATCGTGACCGGCTGGTAGATCACGCGCTTCTTCTCGGGGTCGTAGCGCATCTCGACGTGGCCCGAGGTCGGGAAGTCCTTGCGGAACGGGTGGCCGATGAAGCCGTAGTCGGTGAGGATGCGACGCAGATCGAGGTGGCCGTCGAAGATGATGCCGTACAGGTCAAAGGCTTCGCGCTCGAACCAGTTGGCCGAACTCCACACCTCGTTCAACGAGGCGATGGCTGGCACCTCGTCATCGGTGCAGAACACCTTCAGTCGCACACGCCAGTTTTGGCTGACCGACAACAGGTGCGAGACCACGCAAAAGCGCGAGCCGTCCCACGGTTCGTCTCGGTATTCGGAGTAATCGACGCCGCACAGGTCGATCAATTGCTCGAAGCGCAGCGCCGGGTCGTCGCGCAGCGCCAAGGCGGCTTCGAGGTAGTCAGCAGCCGCCACCGTGAGGGTGATTTCGCCGCGACTGACGAGCAGCGTCTTGAGCCGCGAACCCAGCACGGTTTCGAGGGCCTGCTGCAGCGTTTCGAGACGGGTCATGGCGCGCAATGCAGCAAGCGTGGATCAGCGGGCGATGGTGTTTTCACGGCGTATCTTGGCTTGCAGCTGCAAGATGCCATACAGCAGCGCTTCCGCCGTGGGTGGGCAGCCGGGCACGTAAACGTCGACCGGCACGATGCGGTCGCAGCCGCGCACCACCGAGTAGCTGTAGTGGTAGTAGCCGCCGCCATTGGCGCAGGAACCCATGCTCAGCACCCAGCGCGGCTCGGCCATCTGGTCATAGACCTTGCGCAGCGCTGGCGCCATCTTGTTGCACAAGGTGCCGGCGACGATCATCAGATCGCTTTGCCGCGGGCTGGGGCGAAACAGCATGCCGAAGCGGTCGATGTCGTAGCGCGCTGCGCCCGCATGCATCATCTCGACCGCGCAGCAGGCCAGACCGAAGGTCATCGGCCACAGCGAGCCGGTCTTCGACCAGTTGATGACGCTGTCCAGGCTCGTCGTGACGAAGCCTTCTTTCAGGACGCCTTCAATGCCCATGCCTGACTCTGCAGAGCCGCCTCAAAGAGGCAGAGCCCCCTTGGGGGGTAGAGAACGAATGTGAGCTTGGGGGCATATGGTCATTCCCAATCCAGGGCGCCTTTTTTCCACTCGTAGACGAAGCCGACGACCAGGATGCCGAGGAACAGCATCATGGCCCAGAACCCCGCCGCACCAATTTCACGCAGCGACACGGCCCATGGGAAAAGAAAGGCAATTTCCAGGTCGAACAAGATGAACAGGATCGCAACGAGGTAGTAGCGCACGTCGAACTTCATTCGTGCGTCTTCAAAGGCCTCGAAGCCGCATTCGTAGGGGGAATTCTTGGCCGCATCGGGGCGACGGGGGCCGAGCACAAAGCCTATCGCCTGGGGCAACACCCCCACCGCCACGCCAACCAGTATGAACAGGATCACCGGCAAATAAGGCTGCAGATCCATGACGCCCTTGAAAAATCTTGCCCACCGATCAAGTGGCCCTATCCACACAGCAAGCTTGGTGCCGACGGCGAGACTCGAACTCGCACAGCTTTCGCCACTACCCCCTCAAGATAGCGTGTCTACCAATTTCACCACGTCGGCTCACTACCACGGTGTTGCAACTTCAGCGTTGCGCGAGGTCACGCAACTCTCGAAACAGCCTCAAATTTTAACCTGAAACGACCTTGATTCGACGCCGAATCCGCTCGCCGATTACCGGCTCACTCGGTGAGCCTGTGATCATTGGGTCGGAATGGCGGCCGCGCCGGAAGCCGCTGGCATCGGTGGCTCGGCTGACGGCGCCACCGCACTGCCCAGGGCAGCTGGAATCTGCGTTGCGGCGCCGTTGCTGGGCGCCGAAGCGGGGGACGTGATCGCAGGGCGATCAAGCACGCTGCCGGCAACTGGTCCACGAGCACGATCGTTCGAGAGGTAGGCCAGGAACAGGGTGCACGCAAAGAACACCGCGGCACAGACCGCTGTCGATCGCGACAGGAAATTGGCGCTGCCGGTCGCTCCGAACAGGCTGCCCGAGGCGCCGCTGCCAAACGACGCCCCCATGTCGGCACCTTTGCCGTGCTGCACCAGCACCAGCCCGATCATCACCAGCGCCGCCAGGATCTGAATCACCACCACCACATTCAACAGCAAGTTCATGTTCTCGACTTTCCAGTAGAACCCAGCGCAGCGTGGGACGCCGCGCGACAAATGGCAGAAAAATCAGCCTCCTTGAGGGATGCGCCACCCACCAAGGCACCGTCGATGTCGACCTGCGCAAACAGCTCGGCCGCATTGGCCGCGTTCACGCTGCCGCCATACAACAGCCGCATCTCGCCGGCACGCGTGCTGGCCGCCGCCAGCTGCGCGCGCAGCACCGCATGCAACGCCTGCGCCTGCTGCGGCGTGGCGGTCAAACCGGTGCCGATGGCCCAGATCGGCTCGTAGGCCACGACGATCTGCGACACGCAATGGCCCAGCGCATGAATCACCGCCGACATCTGGCGTTTGACGACCGCCTCGGTCGAACCGGCATCACGCTCGGCACGCGTTTCACCGACACAGACGATCGGTGTCAGGCCGTGCGCCAGCGCCTGGCGTGCCTTGTCGGCCACCAGCGTGTCCGATTCGGCGTGATGGGTGCGCCGCTCCGAGTGCCCGACGATGACGTGGCGGCAACCGAATTCCGCCAGCATCGATGCCGCCACTTCGCCGGTGTAAGCGCCGGGCTCGTGCTGCGAGCAGTCTTGCGCACCCCAGGCGATGCCGCTGCCCTGCAACGACAGGGCGACGTCGACCAGATAGGGGAAGGGGCAGCACACGCTGACCTCGGCGTCGAACGGTCCGGCCGAGCGCAGTGCGGCCAACAGTTCGACGCTGGTGACGCGCGTGCCGTTCATCTTCCAGTTGCCGACCACCAGCGGAAGCCGGCCGGCAGTCATTTGCGCACTCGCGTGGGTCACCATGACAACACCAGCTTTCCAACGTGTTGATTCGATTCCATCAGCGCCCGCGCTTGCGGAACCGCAGCCCCTCGGGCGGCCCGAAGGCGCTGATTTCAATGACTCTCATCGTGATGAGGGAGACCGTTGCCGCCGAGGAAACAGGCCCAAGAACACCCGACCCCAGCGGCCACGACTCAGTGCGTTGAACTCATTCCTGGCCACTGGCCATCGGCGCGGGCTGCTGATCGCGATCGATCAGTGCCTTCATCGACAGCTTGACGCGGCCCTTCTCGTCGGTCTCCAGCACCTTGACCTTGACGATCTGGCCTTCCTTGAGGAAGTCGGTGACCTTCTCGACGCGCTGGTGCGCGATCTGGCTGATGTGCAGCAGGCCGTCCTTGCCAGGCAGCAGGTTCACGAGTGCACCGAAGTCCAGGATCTTGACGATCGGGCCTTCGTAGACCTTGCCGATCTCGACCTCGGCGGTGATCTCCTCGATGCGCTTCTTGGCATGAGCGGCCTTGTCGGCATCGGTCGAGGCGATCGTGATCGTGCCGTCTTCGCCGATGTCGATCGTGGTGCCGGTTTCTTCGGTCAGCGCACGGATGGTCGCGCCGCCCTTGCCGATCACGTCACGGATCTTCTCCGGGTTGATCTTCATCGTGTACAGGCGCGGTGCGAACTGCGACACCTCGGCGTTGGCCGTGCCCATCGCCTCGACCATCTTGGCGAGGATGTGCAGCCGCGCTTCCTTGGCCTGCGCCAATGCGACCTGCATGATTTCCTTCGTGATGCCCTGGATCTTGATGTCCATCTGCAGCGCGGTCACACCGGCGGTGGTGCCGGCGACCTTGAAGTCCATGTCGCCCAGGTGATCTTCGTCACCGAGGATGTCCGTGAGCACGGCAAACCGATTTCCGTCCTTGATCAGGCCCATCGCGATACCCGCGACGTGTGCCTTCAGCGGCACACCGGCGTCCATCAGCGCCAGGCAGCCGCCACACACCGAGGCCATCGAAGACGAGCCGTTGGATTCGGTGATTTCGGAGACTACGCGCATCGAATACGGGAAGTCGGCGCGGTCCGGCAGCACCGCGACCAGCGCGCGCTTGGCGAGGCGGCCGTGGCCGATCTCGCGGCGCTTGGGCGTGCCCACGCGGCCGGTTTCGCCGGTGGCGAACGGAGGCATGTTGTAGTGCAGCATGAAGTGTTCACTGTATTCACCGGCCAGCGCGTCGATCTTCTGCGAATCACGGTCGGTGCCGAGCGTGGCAGCGACCAGCGCCTGCGTCTCGCCACGGGTGAACAGCGACGAGCCGTGCACGCGCGGCAGCACGCTGTTGCGGATCTCGATCGCGCGCACGGTGCGGGTGTCGCGGCCGTCGATGCGCGGCTCGCCCGACAGGATCTGGCTGCGCACGATCTTGGCTTCGATGTCGAACAGCACGTTCTCGACCTTGACCTTGTCGACCGCAGCGCCGTCGGCGGCCAGAGCCGCCAGGGTCTTGGACGTGACTTCACGGGTGGCCTGCGTGCGGGCCTGCTTCGAGCGGATCTGATACGCCGCGCGCATGGCTTCGTCGGCCAAGGCGTTCACCTTGGCGATGAAGGGTTCGTCCTTCGCAGGCGCCGTCCAGTCCCAGGCCGGCTTGCCGGCGTCGCGCACCAGTTCATTGATCGCAGCGATCGCGATCTTGCTTTGCTCGTGGCCGAACACCACGCCGCCGAGCATGATCTCTTCGCTCAGCTGCTTGGCTTCCGACTCGACCATCAGCACCGCGGCTTGCGTGCCGGCGACGACCAGGTCCATCGCCGAATCGAGCAGTTGCGTCTTGCCTGGGTTCAGCACATATTCACCGTTGATGTAGCCGACGCGCGCAGCGCCGATCGGGCCATCGAACGGAATGCCGGAGATGGCCAGCGCAGCGCTGGAGCCGATCAAGGCGGCGATGTCGGCCGAGACCTCAGGGTTCAGCGACATCACGTGCACGACGACCTGCACCTCGTTGTAGAAGCCTTCCGGGAACAGCGGACGCAGCGGGCGGTCGATCAGCCGCGAGGTCAGCGTTTCGAGTTCACTCGGACGGCCTTCACGTTTGAAGAAGCTGCCAGGAATCTTGCCCGCGGCATAGGTCTTTTCGATGTAGTCGACGGTCAGCGGGAAAAAGTCCTGGCCCGGCTTGGCGTTCTTGGCGGCCACCACGGTGGCCAGCACCACGGTGTCCTCGATGTTGACGATGACCGCGCCGCCCGACTGGCGAGCGATTTCGCCCGTTTCCAGCACGACGGTGTGTTGACCCCATTGGAAGGTCTTGGTGACTTTGTTGAACATGCTCATGTGTGTCTCCGGTTGAGATCAGCGCCTTGTGGGTGGCGGCTTCGAACCCAGAGCTGCGGCATCCTGGCGCGATGCCATTCCAGCGGCGTTCACTTGCAAACGCCCTTGGAATGACACATCGTCATCGTTGGGTGCCCGGCTCAAAACGAGAAGAGCCTGTGCTGGCGATACCCAGACAGGCTCTTTGCTCCGATCGGCAGATTACTTGCGCAGACCCAGCTTCTGGATCAGTGCGGTGTAGCGGTCGGCGTCACGGTCTTTCAGGTAGGCCAACAGGCTTTTTCGCGTGTTGACCATCTTCAGCAACCCACGGCGGCCGTGGTGGTCTTTCAGGTGAGTCTTGAAATGCGGCGTCAGTTCGTTGATGCGTGCGGTCAACAGGGCCACCTGAACTTCAGGCGATCCGGTGTCGTTGGCGCTGCGCGCATTGGCCTTGACGATTTCTGCCTTGTCGGCAACGGTAGCGGTCATGCTGATTCCCTCTGATGAAGTCTGCGGTGCAAAACACCTGAGCTTCATGTGTGGACTTGCGGTCGCGGGTGGAACAACCTGCGCCGTGCGAAACACTGCGGACACTCTCCCCGCAGCCGCTCGATTATAGCCCGCTCAGCGGGCTCCAAGCGGCCATCGCGGACGGACGCTGAAGTCGTGGGCGCAGCTGGCATCGGCGGCGCCGCGCTGCCAGCGCATGGCTGCGGCGAGCGCGATCATCGCGCCGTTGTCAGTGCAAAGCGCGAGCTCCGGGTAGTGCAGCGTGAAATGCCGGCGCGCCGCCTGTTCGCCCAGCCGCGCGCGCAGTTCCGCGTTGGCACCCACGCCACCGGCCACGACCAGTCGGGCCAGCCCCGTCAATTGCAAGGCAGCGAGCGACTTGCGCACCAGCACGTCGAC
>JAKFUQ010000243.1 GCA_021732645.1 Rhizobacter sp.
GGCTCTTGCGACGCCAACCCAAGGGCGTGCGATGGTGGCGGTGGTGGTGGCGGTGGCGGCAACGTGCCTGAACCTGGCTCGCTGGCGCTGGTCGGCTTGGCGCTGATGGCAGCGTTCGGTGTGCGTCGCCTGCGTCGTCGCTGAACACAAGCGTCCTCACCACCAAAAAGACCCGCCGAGGCGGGTCTTTTCATTTCTCGACCACCTTCGTCTAGCGATTGACCTGGAGCGAGGCGCTGCTGCTGTTGCCCGCAGCGTCCTTGGCAACCGCCGTGACGGTGTGGCTGCCCGCACTCACTTTGCGCGTGTTCCAGGCATACGCCAACGACGCGCCAGTCGCGCTGGCCTTGAGCACACCATCGATGTAGAGCGTCTGCTTGATGCCTGCAGCACCGGCGTTGTCTGATGCGCTCAGGCTGATCTGCACCGTGCCCGAGACCGTGCCGCCCTTCGGATTCATGATGGCCACGGTAGGCGGCGACACGTCGGCGACCACGCCGTTGGCCACATTCACCGTCACCGCGCTCGACGCCCGGCTGTTGCCTGCAGCATCGTAGGCGGTCGCCACCAGCGTGGCGTTGCCATTGGCAACGCTGGCGCTGTTCCAGGCGAACTGGAACGGCGAGGAGGTGTCGGTCGCCACCAAACCATTGTTGGCGCGCAGTTCCACACGGGCGATCCCAACGTTGTCGGTCGCCGAGGCATCGACATTGACCACCCCGCTGACCGTGCTGCCGCCCCCGGGCGAGGTGATGGAAGCGCTCGGTGCCACGGTGTCGGTTGCGGTGGCCACGCGGGCGGCGTTGACCGCTGCCGCCGCGTTGACGCGGCCGTGCCCGAACACCGGATCGCGCCCCGGCGCGCCGAGATCGACCGCACTGGCATACAACAAACTCTCAACCTGCGACGCTGGCAAGGCCGGGTTGGCCGACATCATCAGCGCCACCACCCCCGCCGTCACCGGGCTGGCGATCGAGGTGCCCCACCACTGTTCGTAGCCACCACTGCGTGCGGTGGTCCAGATGTTGAGTCCCGGTGCAGACACCGCGACGAACTGGCCGTAACTCGACCAGGAAGTTTTCAGGTCACTGGGGTCGGTCGCCGACACTGGAATCATCGTGGTGCTGAACGGCAGGTTCTCATCGATGCCGTTGTTGCCCGCGCACACCACCACCAGACCGCCCTTGTTCTTCATGTACTGCGCCGCGCTCTGCACGGCGGCACTGCCCGTCACGCCGACGTAGCTGATATTCGCCACCCGCGCGCCATGGTCGGCAGCCCAGGTGAGGCCCTGGGCCACCGTGCTCCAGTAGGCATACGCATTTGCGTCGGCGATGCGGATTGGCATGATCTTCGCCGCCCCCGCCACACCGGAGACACCGATGCCGTTGTTACTGGCCGCGGCGGCCGAGCCTGCCACGGCCGTGCCGTGGCCGTGTACGTCGCTGGTGTCGCTGTTGTTGCTGAAGACATTCCAGCCGGGTACCAGGTTGGCTGCCAAATCGGGGTGTGTGCTTGAAACGCCGGTATCGAGGATCGCGATGGTGACGCCATGGCCCCGGGTGGTGTCCCAGGCCGCCGGGGCGTCAATCTTGGTGCTGTACCACTGGCTGCCCAGGTACGGGTCGTTGGGCACAAACGCTGCCGAGACCCGCCGGTCGAGCTCGGCAAACTTGAGCTTGGGGTGGTGCTTCAGCAAGGCCTGCACGGCCTTCTCTGACACGTTGGGCGGCAGATCCACGATGTGCAGATCGCTTTGGCCTATGCGCCGCGCCTTGCCGCCATGAGGGCGCAGCATGCCTTCGAGGTCGCTGGCGCTCAGTCCCGCACGCGGCAGCACCAGCAGGCGACCTTTGGCAAACTCCTCCGGCGCTGCGGTCGGTGGCGCTGCGAAGGAGGTCAGCATGGAGCCAGAGAGCAATGCCCCGACGATCAACGGGATCGGGTGACGCGCGTCTGCTCGATGATGGCAGCAGGTCCGGTGGGGTGAAACGATGACTTGCTGGCTGTCGGCAGCGGGGCTTTTCTTCATGTGTCTTGTGCTTTCGATGTCCGTCGAGCGGGCAGCGTCGATGCAGCCGCTTTTTGACGACATGGCGTGGCTATCGGTTGGAACCCAGTGCCGCCTGAGCACCGCTTGGTAACAAGTCGTTCGGCGACGAAGCCCCGCCGCACGACCACTTCGGGCTGTGCACGTTTTGTGTCACGCTCCTGTTCGCCAACCTGCAACGGAAGCAACGCGGCCGCTGGCGCGACCGGCTGCCCACCATCCTGAGCACCCTCGAAGCGCTGGGCCGCGCGCGGCAGGATGGCGCGGGGTGGCGGGGGAGTTGAAGTGTTTTTAACGCCCGCGTGATCTTTCGCTCAAGAACGCGGATCAGTGGTGAAATTCGGGCGCGGCTGCTCGATGCGGCTGTTTGGCATCGTGGCCTTGCTGGCAAAGGAGCAGAAATGAACGCCATCGTGATTGAGCATGTGCCTGTGGAAGAGCTTCCGGCAGCCTGGCGTGCCCAGCTTGCCCAGCCGGGCACCACCACGGTGACCGTGCGCATTGAACAAGACTCCGCGGAACCCACCGAAGCATTCGTCACCGACGATCCGGCCTTCGGCATGTGGCGTGACCGCGAAGACATGGCCGATGTGCCCGCCTATGTGCGCAAGCTGCGTGAACCCCGCTTTCGCGCTGACGGCTCACGCAACGAGCGTTGACGATGCTGGTCGACACCGATGTGCTGATCTGGCATCTGCGCGGCTATCCGCAGGCCACGAAGCGGCTGGATCGGTTGCCGTCGCTCACCTTGTCGGCAGTGAGCTACCTTGAAATCCTTCAGGGCATACGCAATAAAGCAGAACTTGCCGCGCTGAAGAAGATGTTGGAGCGACGCGCGGCCACCCTGCTGCCGCTGTCTGCGACCAGCACGAAGCAAGCCGTGGCACTGATGGAATTACTCACCCTGAGCCATGGTCTGCAGATGGGCGATGCGCTGATTGCCGCCACCGCGCTCGAACACGACCTGCCCGTGCTGACCGCCAACATCAAGCATTTTTCGGCGATTCAGGGCCTGGTGGTGGAGGCCTTCGATATCTGAGCCACCAACTGCCTCGGTGGCGGCAGGAGCGGTGTGCTCTCTACTTCAGGAGCTGGCGAGTACGTTCGGCTCGGGTGGCAGCAGCAGCGTCGAAAACCTTGCCGCTGGGACGCAGCACAGTGCGCTGGCCTGATCGCACCAGCAACTTGTCATCGGCATGCGGTTGCGGCGTCAATTCAATGCGCTCCGCGACTACATTGAGTATCAGTTTGGAGCCCGGCACCAAGCCCAATTGCTGCCTTACTTCGCTGGGCACAACGATGCGGCCAGCGCTGTCCATGATGACGGTTCGACTCATGACTCACTCCGTGGGTCTATTGAGCTGAAATTGTAGGAACCAGCAGCGCAGATGTCTGTTGGGGAACAACAGACAATCCCCTGATGAAACCACCCGCCCGCCTGCAACCGCTGATCGATGAAGGGCTGATCGACAGCGTGGTGCGGCAGCTGATGAGCGGCAAGGAGGCGATGGTGTTCGTGGTGCGCTGCGGCGACGACACGCGCTGCGCCAAGGTCTACAAGGAAGCGACACAACGCAGCTTCCGGCAGGCGGTCGATTACACCGAGAACCGCAAGGTGAAGAACTCGCGCCAGGCGCGCGCGATGGCCAAGGGCACGCGCTACGGGCGCGAATCGCAGGAAGCGGCCTGGCAAAGCGCCGAGGTTGATGCGCTGTACCGGCTGGCCGCGGCCGGCGTGCGGGTGCCCAAGCCCTACAACTTCCACGACGGCGTGCTGCTGATGGAGCTGGTGACCGATGCCCACGGCGACGCCGCACCACGCCTGAACGACGTGGCCTTCACGCCCGAGGACGCGCGAACCCACCATGCGAGCCTGCTGGTCGAGGTGGTGCGGATGCTGTGCGCTGGCGTCGTGCACGGCGACCTGTCGGAATTCAACATCCTGCTGGCGGCGGACGGGCCGGTGATCATCGACCTGCCGCAGGCCATCGATGCCGCGGGCAACAATCACGCGCCGCGCATGCTGTTGCGCGATGTGGCCAACCTGCGCAATTTCTTCGGCCGCTGCGCGCCGGCATTGCTGAACACTCAATTCGGCCCCGAGATCTGGGCACTGTACGAACGCGGCGTGCTGACGCCCGAGGTGGTGCTGACCGGCCGCTACGAACCGCAGCAAGGGGCGGTCGACCTGAGCAGCGTGATGCGCGAGATCGACGACGCGAGGGACGAGGAAGCAGCGCGCCGACTGCGCATGGCCACGGCCGCCTGAGAGCGCCCGCGTTGATCAGATCACGCGCTTGAGGAAATGGGAGCCGCTGTTCATGAAGTTGAACGCGTGCAGACCCAGGTCGTCAGCCAGGTCGCAGTAGGCCTTGATGCCGCGCAAGCTGTTGCCGCGCGCATCGAGCCGGGGTGAATAGGTGCCGATGCCCAGCTGCCGGTTGACCACGCCCAGGATGCCGCCACCGACCCCGCTCTTGGCCGGGATGCCGACGCGGAACATCCATTCGCCAGCGTAGTCGTACATGCCGCAGGTGGCCATGACCGACAGCACATCCTGCACGCTGGCCATCTCGAACACGTTTTCCTTGGTCAAGGGGTTGACGCCGAGGTTGGCCAAGGTGGCGCCCATCACCGCCAGGTCGCGCGCGGTGACGCGCACCGAGCACTGCAGGAAATACAGCTCCAGCGTCTGCATGTTGGAGGCCGGGTCCATGCGGTCGAAATTGGTGACCAGCCAGGCCAGTGCGCGGTTGCGGTGGCCGGTCTCGGCTTCGGAGGCGTAGACCGCCTCATCGACCGTCAGCTCGCGGCCCGCGGCCGCGCTGAAGCAGCGCAGCAGCTTGGCGCGCCGCTCGGCGAAGTCGGCCCCGTCGATGAAGCCGGCGGTGGTGATCGCCCCGGCGTTGACCATCGGGTTGAAGGCGCGGTTGCTGGCGTCGAGCGCGATCGAATTGAAAGCGTCGCCGCTGGGCTCGATGCCCACGCGCTCCATCACCTTGTCGCGCCCGTGGACCGACAGCGCATGGGCGTAGACCAGGGCCTTGGAGCACGACTGGATCGTGAACTCGACCCGGCTGTCGCCGACCTCGAAGACGTCACCCCGGGTCGAGACGATGCAGATGCCGAAATGATCAGGGTTAGCCCGCATCAGTGCCGGGATGTACGAGGCGACAGCGCCTTCGTGGATGTCGCGGTGGCGGGCGTGGACGACCTGCAGCAGGTCTTGGATCAGGGAGCCGTCGGGTGGGGGTGCAGACATGGCGCGGCGGCGATCAGATGGATCGGCTGCAAGTGGTTTTCATCGCGGCACTGCACGCAAAACATATGCCACCGGCTGCGGGAGCTCAGTCGGGCGGCCGCTGCGCGGGTGGGCTCGTGGGTGTGTCCACGGGCGCCTTCGGGCCGCGCACGAACAGCTCGCCCAACCTGGAACGCCCCGCCTTGCGCGCCACGCTCAGCAGCTTCAGGAACACCAGCGCGGTGATGAAGGCGTCGCCGGCGGCGGTGTGGCGGTCGTGCGGCAGCACGCCGAAGCGGTCACACAGCGCGTCGAGCGAGTAGCCCTGCTGCGCCGGGTCGGCCGCCTTGGGCTTCAACGCGTCGAGTTCCAGCGTGAGGTCCATCGTGTCGATGTAGCGGTTGCGCAGCACGATGCCGAAGTGGCGCTCGCAGGCGGCGTCGAGCATGTCGATGTCAAAGCCGGTGTGGTGGCCGACGATGATGCCGTCGCCCAGATACGCCAGAAATTCCAGCAGCGCCTCGGGCTCGTTCGCGCCGCTTTGCGCTTCGTCGCGCGTGATGCCATGCACCGTCACCGACGCTTGGTTGTGCTCGATCTTGAGCAGCGCGTCGAAGACATCGGACAGATCGATCTGCCCCTGGTTGACGGCGACGGCACCGATGGTGATGACGCGGTCGCGCCGCAGGTCGAGCCCGGTGGTCTCGCAGTCCAGCACGACGAAGCGCACCGACGTGGCCGGGGCGCTGTCGTCACGCGGGGTGCCGAACGCGCGCCGGTAGGCGTCGATCACCGCTGCAGAGTTCAGCGCGGGCGCATCCATCGCGATGGCTGGGCGGTCAATTCCAGCAGGGTCTGGATCGATAGAAAACTGGTCTTGAGCAGCCGCTGGTCGAGCTTGCTGAGCTGCCCCGGCGCAATCAGCGGGCTGCCGTCGGGGTGCTTGAGCGCGGCCAGCGTGGCGTGGCGTGACACGATGCGAAACGCGGCCGATGCTTCGCGGAACACCTCGGCCTCATCGGGCAGGGTGCACGCGGCCAGATCGAGCCGTTGCAGCGTGGTCTTAGCCTGCAGATTCCCAGCCGCCAGCGCGTAGACGCGTGCCGCATCGACGAGGGGCACCAGGGCGGTGACGCCGAGATCGAGCGTGTCGGTGTGCGCGCCGTCGGCGTCGATCACCAGGCCCTGGAAAAACGTCATCGGCGGCAAATGGTCCAGCGTGTCGTTGGCGAGGATGGGGATGAAATGCGGGCTCGCCGCCATCGCCTGCGCGATGCCCTCTTCCAGCGCAGCGGCCAGGTCGGCATCGCCGAACAGCACCTGCACATCGAACAAGCGCCGCGCCGCATACACATCGTTTTCAACCGGGCTGGCGATCACACCGTCGAAATAGGCCCGCCACTGCGACTGCGACCCGCAGCGCGGCATGGCCTGTTCATGCGCCGACAAGCGAGGCGGCACCAGGCCGCAGTCCGCCAGCGATTGCGCGATGCGTGCTTCGACACGGCCGACCTGCGCGGCCACCTCGGCGGCGCGGCCAGCAGCCGGGTCGCGGTAGATGACGCCGATCTCGGGCCGCGCCGGATCGACAGCCTCACTGCGCCCGGCGCTGCCGAACAGCAGCCAGCAGCAGGCGGGGGCCTCGGGCGTGGACTCGTGCGCCAGCGCCGCCCGCACGACGGCTTCGGCAAAAGCTCGATCCCAGGCGCTGGACAGTTCGGCCACGCGGTCATGCGCCTGCTCGCTCGTCCACGCGGCGGCCTTCAGCGCACGGGCCTGCCGCAGCCACAGCCGCCACGACGCCGGGGTGCGGGCCCCCAGCAACTCCTGCTGCAACAGCACCGGGTTGCAGCCGAGCAGCAAGGACAGGTCGGCGGCCGACAGCAGGCCCTGCACCGGCGTGGCCGAGGTGCCGTCTGGCGTGATGACGAGGTGCGAGACGCGCTGCGCCAGCATCTGCGCAAGATACTGCTGCGCCATCCGCCCGGGCGGCGCCGTGGCATGGCGTGCCGACATCACCTCCGCGCAAGTGCGCGCCGCGTGGCCGGCATCGGCATCAGCATCGGCCCAATGCGCCCGCAGTTCGCGCTCGGTGACGACGCCGAGCGCGGCACCCGAGGCATCGACCACCGCGATCGCGGTGGCAGGCCGGTGCGTGGTCTGGCGCAAGACTTGGGCCAGTGGCTGCGTCGGCCGGGCGAGCTGCAGACGATCAGCCAGAAAATCAGCCGGCGGGCCGGCGGCATCGAGCCAGGAGGCGGCCGACATCGGGTCCTCGTGATGCGCCCGCAGCGAGGCGTGCGAGGCCAGAAACTCGGCCAGCGCCGGACAGCGATCCCACAGCGCCTTGACCGCTGCTGCATCGAGCGCGTACAGGATCACATCGGAGGTGGTCTTGGCCGAGCGCGCATAGGTGGCCCGATCCAGCAGGCCGTCGAGGCCCAGCAGGTCACCGGCCCCCAGCAGGTCTTGCAGGTGCGGGCCGGTGGGCGACTCGTCGATGATTTCGACCGTGCCTTGCTGGATGACCCAGCAACAAGCCCGGGTCGCCCTGCCCTGGCGAAAGACGAACTCGTCCGACTCGTGGAACGACACCTTGCCGCTGGCGGCCAGTGCCAGCAGGTCGTCGGGTTCGATCGCGTCGAACGGCGGTGACTCCCTCAGGAAATCAGCCACCCGATAGCGGATCAGGGAGGTTTTCATGCGCGGCTGCAAGAATAGCGGGCATGAACGACATGCTCATCAGGCTTTACGCCCTGCCGGTGTGGCCTCCCGCGCAGACGCTGATCGCCGACCGGGTGGTGCGCAAACCGATCGGCTGCGAGCACGATGAGATCGTGGACTGGGTGCAGGCCGAATTTGGCGCCGGTTGGGCCAGCGAGGCCCGAGTGGCGCTGCAGAACCGACCGGCGAGCCTGCTGGTGGCGGTGCAAGGCGGGCAGCCGATCGGCTTCGTCTGCTACGACGCCACTGCGCGCGGCTACGTCGGCCCGATCGGTGTGCAGGCCTCGGCAAGAGGCAGCGGCATCGGCGGTGCGTTGCTGCGCGCCGCGCTGGAAGAGATGCGCGCCATGGGGTATGGC